>JAIMBL010000129.1 GCA_023511615.1 Leptolyngbyaceae cyanobacterium HOT.MB2.61 | reverse complement strand
ACCTCCCCGCGAAAGCTCGCCGCCCGCGTCCGAGGTGTAAACCACCCCGGGGGCGCGGGGGCCGGGAAGAGAGGGGTGAGGAGCGAGGAGTGAGGTGAAAACTCAGAACTCAAAACTCATCTACCCATCTAGACCATCCGCTGGTCCAGGCGTTTGTCATATTCAATTTGGCCGTAATCTAGCTTAATCAGGCGATCGCTAATATGAAAGTAATGATCGTCATGACTGATGACGAGAACCGTTTTGCCCTCATTTCGTAGTTGGGGCAGGAACTCTGTATAAAACATCTCCTTAAACATCGGGTCCTGATCCGCTGCCCATTCATCAAACAGGTAAATGGGACGATCCTCAAGATAAGCCGTAAGTAGCGTCAACCGCTTCCGCTGCCCGGTGGAAAGAGCTGTGGTAGACAGCCTTCCTTCGGTTATCGAAACTCTGTGATCCAGTCGCAGCTTACGCAGGTAAGCTTCAGCCTGAAGGTCGAGGTTTTCTCGCTCCAAACCCAGCAGGCGATCAAACACGTAAAAATCGGCAAATACGGCAGAAAAGTGCTGACGATACCACTCGCGTTGCTGTTCGTCGATCGGCTGATTATTAAAATAAATTTCTCCCATTTCTGGGATGTAGAGCCCGGTAATCAGTTTTGCCAGCGTTGACTTACCACTGCCATTGCCGCCGACGATGAATACCAATTCTCCAGGCTGGAGGGTCAGGTCAATTGGACCCAAGACAAAACAGGCATCCTCTTGTTCAAGCTGGTAAGTGTAGGTTACGCCTTTGAGGGTGAGCGATTGCCAGTTCTGCTGAATCTCCTGGGGCACCGTCACCATCTCTGCCCGACTGGCAAGGGAAAGCCCTAATGTCTCGATCTTGCTGAGGGCAATTCCAGCCCGACTCATGACTGGCAATTGATTAACCAACCGATCCATCGGCAATATCAGATAGGTGAAAGTCAGCACATAGCCCGAAATGGTAGCCGAGCTAAGGGTCATAAACTTTGGGAGAACAAACAATACAAACCCCACGGCAAAGAAGAAGATGAGCTTGCCCCAACTGGAGGTCATGGCAAACATCGTCAACCCACCTACGTTGTAGCGGCGGTAAGTTGCAGCTGTGGATTGCAAATCTTCCTGCAAAAAGGCCTGTCGTCGCCAATAGTGCAGCTTTAACTCCTTCGTTCCCTCAGTGACGGTTTTGAAATGCCTGAACAGGTGATCCTGCTCTTCCCGCGCCCGTGCCAGCAGCCTTTTGCCACGCCTCAGCAGCCACTGACAACTACTGAGAGCCACAAACGTGATGACGCAAACAACCAGAAATACCTGCCAGGAGAGCCAGGTAATGTAGACCAGGCAGCCCGCCACGATCGTCATATCAATACACAAAAAGGGCACCAGCCGCACCGCATCGGCTAAGGCCTGAATATCGTCCGTCAGGGTTGCCAGCAGACGGGGAGATCCCAGTTTTTCCAGGTGTGCCAGTTCTGAGGCCAAAATCTGGCGGCTGAGATTGAGGCGCAGTTGAAAAATGGCCTGTTGTGCCAGCCGGATCAGCATCATCTGGGAAATTACACTGGTAGCTAGCGAAATGACCGCCAGCCCCACAAAGGCCCAGCCGATGGAAGCAAGATTCACCGTCTCCTGACTGATGGCGCGACTGATCAGGGCAATTAACCCGGCACTACTGCCACCACTGAGGAAGCCTGTGAATACTGCGATCGCCACCATTCGCCAGGAGGATCGCAAAAGAAAGAGAATTAAATTCATATCACCTGACTGCGACCCACCGGGAGGGTTTTCCGAAGCCATCTAAAACTTTACACTTAAACATGATCGCCCCATTATCTTTGCATTTCAGGGTATTCCTTGCATTTCAGGGTATAAATTGGCAGATAAGTCAACAGCACCAATGAAATATAGAACCACTGTAGGATGGGTTGGCAATAGCGTCACCCACGCACTGAGAACAGTTCCCAATCAAGCCCCCACCTGATTCCACATTAACTGGTGAAAAGAGGAGTGACGGATTAAATTCTATGGATGTGCCCTTCGACAAAACCCTACCCAGCTTTTCGATCATTCTTGAAACTGAGAATCTGGCTAATGCCGACCTGGAAGGATTGTCCAGATCCCTGGCTTCCCTTGTCAACCAGGATGTTTCCCCCAGCCAGGCCAACGAAGTTTTGCTAATTGATAGCGGCGACGCCCCCTCAGATTTATTAAAGCAATTGTGCGATCGCTACCCCTGGATCAAAATCCACCCCGCTCCCCCAGGTACAGGCTACTACAAGGCAAAAATGCTGGGTGCCCAGATAGCGACTGGAGACATCATTGTCTACTGCGACTCAGACTGCATCTATGAACCCACCTGGCTGAGAACCATCCTGACTACCTTCACTCAGGGTGAACACATTCAGGCCGTTGCCGGAGAAACGACCACTCGCGGCGTTGGCCCCTACGGCACCGCAATGGCACTGACCTACATCTTTCCCCAGTACACCGGTGAAACTGCCCTGACGCCCTCCTCCCAATACTTCCTGAATAATGTTGCCTTCCGACGACGATTTCTCCTGGAAAACCCCATTCCCACAGAATTGCCGCTTTATCGGGGTAACTGCGTGGTCCATGCCCACAATCTGTTGAAGGATGGACATACCATCTGGAGACACCCCAAAGCCCGCGCCACCCATGCCCCCCCGAATGGACTGTCTCACTTCTTCTGGCGCTTCCTCCTGATTGGTCACGACTACTACTGGCAGAACCGCCTCCTCTCCAGGCCCAATCAGGAACCCGGCAACGGAGAAAAATATCGCGATCCATTAGGCGGGCTGCACGGCAAAATGCATGTTTTCCTGGAACGCCTTCAGCGCATGATGAAGAACGAACCTCGCCACCTGCTTTACCTGCCTCTCTCGATTCCGATCGCAGCTATTTCCGTCCTGCTGATTTTCGCCGGCAACAAAATCACCGCCCTCAAACCAGACTACCTGCTCAAAACCTACGACCGCATCCTGGGTGAGATGTAGAGGGGATGAAGGTCAGTTGTTAGTTGTTAATTGTTAGAGAGGGGTGAGGGATAGGGGGGAGTTTTGAATTCTGAGTTTTGAGTTTTGGGTTGCAATACAGGCAACAGGCAACAGGTGTTTCTTCTGATTTCCAGATTTTGCACTTCACTCCTCACCCCTCGCTCCTCTCCCCTCACTTCTCTTAGCTCCTGGCTACTCGCACACTAATACCGCTTAATTGGCATCTTTACCCCAGAGTCCAACGGGGGCACTTTGAAGAAATCAATCGGATCAACTGGGCGATTCAATTGAGCCTGATTCACTTCCATCATCGATTCGGGAATCAACCCATCGGGAATAATGGATGGTTCCTTCGCTCTAACAGGTCTGGCAGAAATGCTACCCGCGATCGCCCTCAACTTCTGAGGGGTGTGATGAGCAGGGTGTCTTCTACCAACCATTGCAACAGGTTGGTTGACCGAGGCGGGGCGAGTCACCAACAGAATACTTGAATGGGGGGACTCTGCAAGGGCAGGGTGATTACTTCCGGAGATCGCTGCCAGTGTCGCGATCGCCATCTTTACTGTAAAGAACGTATGATTCTGCATAAACGGAGCAATTCTCTATGAGTGGATGGGAAAAAGATCCGTTGGGAACAGCTAAAGTAGTAGTCACGAAATTGGGATAGGCACAAAATTGGGATAGGCACGAATCAAAGTACAAAGTCCGTTTCACCCCTTACTCCTGACCCCTGCTACCCATAACATGCCCCTGTGAATGAATGGACTCACGTCTGGCTATCAATATTTCACGTTTTGGATTGGAAATAAAGTAGGAATGCTGGTTTAGATGAAGAAAAGTTAAGAGGAGATGGCTGTGCAATCAACCCTTCTCCTGACCGCATCTGCCACCACCCGCTCCTGACCTCTATGCACTCAAGCAGTTTGGCATCAGTGCAGCTCAGGCAGTGGCGTTTGAAGACTCTCCCTCTGGGATTCGTTCAGCCGTGGGCGCAGGGATTCCAATGATTAGGATTGCTTCTACTCAAGACTCGCAAGTCCTTTACTCTGTAGGAGCAACGCTGGTAGTGCCTGACTTTGCCGCTCCAGAACTTTGGAGTTTCCTGAGTAAGCTATCAAGTGCTCTGGAGCATGCTCATTCGTGATGGCCGTCACAGCAGGTCGTTCCGCAAGATCACCAATCCGGGATATTCCGGTCACGTGATAGCAACAGGATTATCACAACCCCAACACGACCGTGATCACCCGTAAATCCCCTGATTTGTTGGACTATAAATACAACAAGCCCCCAGGAACAGGCATTTGCCCATTCCACTTTGAGACAACGACACAGCTAGCTTTGAAGACGCTCTCCAGGGGCGTCTTCAAAGTTTCCCCCTCTATCCCTCCCCACCTGTTCTCCAATCCAATCCAGATAGGGTTGGGAACCTGCAAGAATAGGTAGGGCAATGACTTCGGGCACTTCGTAGGAGTGAATTTCTCGGACTTTGGCTTCCAGATCCGCAAACTTCGCCAGGTCACATTTAATCATCAGTTGCCACTCATCATCCTGGTGAACGGTTCCCTGCCAGGTGTAGATGGAGTGAACTGGGAATAGACTGACACAGGCGGCTAAACGGGATTGAATCAGGGCTTGGGCGATCGCCTCCGCCTCTGCCTTTGAAGAAGCAGTAACCAGCACTACGCCATAGCTATCGTTATTCTGCATAACTATTCATCATCCAAACCCAGCGGTTAATTGCTTAACTTTAACCGAATGGCACTGCAATAAAGTAGGTAGACATAATGAATTGGAAGAAAGGGGAGTGGGGGCACCGCCCCCTCATGGAGCGACTCAGGGAGACTGGGTCGATTTTCTGGAGTAGTGGTGTATCAGTCGTTTTGTTTGGGGCACTTCTTCATAAACTTTTGGTAAATCCGTGTGGCCTTTGTGTAAAGCACTCACACCGCTCGATTCGATTACCGGGTTCTGGTTAAACTAGTGCAAAGTTTGACAGGCATTGAAATTTCACTACAAGCTCACTAAGGGGTAGACGTGTCATTCAATCAATCAACGATTTTAGTCACGGGAGGCGCGGGATATATTGGCTCCCATGCAGTGCTGGCGTTGAAACAAGCCGGATATGAAGTCGTCGTTTTGGATAACCTGGTGTACGGCCATCGGGAGCTTGTAGAGGATGTGCTGAAAGTGGAGCTGGTTATGGGTGATACCTGCGATCGCCCCCTGCTTGATCAGTTATTTGCCACTCGGAATATTGCTGCGGTGATGCACTTCGCTGCCTATGCCTATGTGGGTGAATCGGTAACGGAACCGGCAAAGTACTATCACAACAACTTTGTTGGCAGCTTGACCCTGCTGGAGGCGATGCTGGCAGCCTCTGTCAAAACCTTTGTGTTTTCTTCCACCTGTGCAACCTACGGTGTACCAAACGCTGTTCCCATCCCGGAAAACCATCCCCAAAACCCCATTAATCCCTATGGGGCCACCAAGCTAATGATTGAGCGGGTGCTACAGGACTTTGACCGAGCCTACGATTTCAAATCAGTCTGCTTTCGCTATTTCAATGCTGCCGGAGCTGACCCGGAAGGGCGTTTGGGCGAAGACCACAATCCTGAAACCCACATTATTCCCCTGGTATTGCAGACTGCACTGGGCAAGCGAGAGTCAGTTTCTATCTTTGGCACCGATTACCCCACCCCGGATGGCACTTGTATCCGCGACTACATTCACGTTGCCGATCTGGCTCAGGCTCATGTCCTGGGTCTGGATTACCTGCTGAAGGGTGGTGAAACAACGGTGTTTAACCTGGGTAATGGCAATGGGTTCTCGGTTAAAGAAGTAATTGAAGCAGCTCAGCAAATTACTGGTCGAACGATCAAAACCGTGGAGTGTGATCGCCGCCCTGGTGACCCCCCAGCCTTAGTGGGAAGCAGCGATCGGGCTCGTACAGTCCTGGGCTGGAATCCCCAATACGCTGATTTGCACACAATTATTTCCCACGCCTGGAACTGGCACCAGAAAAGGCATGGGTGAGGTTTGCACTTAAGCTCATACTTTTCTCACCGTGTCTTCACAGGGATTTTACCCAATTGCCAGTGACGGCAGTTACCTTAGATTCAGTTGGGTTGGTAATGCCCACTCCATGAGAAGAACAGGACGGACAGCAGCGGGGGGCTTGTTGCTGTCCGTCTTGCTTTGGGAGGCTAAAGATTGATATCAGCATCTGTAGGTAGAATTCCTCATTTTTGCTGAGTTTGACTCCGATCCCAGTTGCCGTAAAGCCCGAATGACGGCGTTATAGCTGACGCATTTGCGTAGAGTTATACCTGTATTTTAGTTAGTGTTTGATAGTGAACCGTCGTTCTAGCCAGCCGATGCTGTAGTCAGCCAGGAGAGCGATCGCGGCGGCTGGAACCGCTCCCGCTAAAATCAACTGGTTATTTACTACTGAAATTCCCCGAAAGATGAACACCCCCAACCCCCCAGCCCCAATCGCGGCGGCAATGGTGGCAATGCCAATTGCAATTACGGCAGCAACTCTGACCCCTGCCAGAATTACCCCCATCGCTAAAGGAATTTCTACCTGGGATAGTAATTGCCAGTCGGTCATGCCCATTCCGCGTCCAGCTTCTCGAATAGCCGGATCAATGCTGGTGATACCTACATACGTGTTGCGAATGATGGGTAGAAAGGAATAGAGGGTGAGGGCAATGATGGCAGGAATTGGACCAATGCCAACCAGTGGAATCAATAGACCAAACAGAGCCAGACTGGGAATTGTTTGCAAAATGTTCGCGATCGCCAGGATAGGTTGACGCAGAAAGGACTTGCGTGTAATCAAAATGCCGAGGGGAATGCTGACCAGGGCGGCAATGGCGATCGCCACAATCACCAGCAGCAAATGTTCCCCGGTTCGTTGCAAAATTTCAGATCCATAGCGAATTAGAAAAAAATTGCGCATTTCTCACCGAACTGATTGTGGTGAAATGGGC
Organism: Leptolyngbyaceae cyanobacterium HOT.MB2.61; assembly: GCA_023511615.1. Classification (GTDB taxonomy): domain Bacteria; phylum Cyanobacteriota; class Cyanobacteriia; order Leptolyngbyales; family Leptolyngbyaceae; genus Leptothermofonsia. The sequence continues at coordinate 8,226 of JAIMBL010000129.1, read as the reverse complement.
GTTGAATTTCGTCGAAGGTCCTTGGCTGCCCTCATCCTAATTTTACAGCGGTAGTCATTGTCGTTAGGACGGGGTGCAGGGGTGGAATCCCTAGCTGGGGGCGAAGGCCCCACTCCCTCTCTAATTCCAATGTCCTAACGCACCTGTGTAAAGCTATACGTATGTTCTAATCAACTTCTAAAACCTTCTGCCAGGCTAACTTTGCGGCACCAACGATGCCTGCTTGGTTGCCTAACTCTGCTTTGAGTAGTTGCAGTCCAGCACGGGAACTGGGCAACACCCGCTGCTCAATTTCAGCCAGAACGGTAGGGAAGAAAAAATCGGCACTGGCACTCACGCCACCGCCAATCACGATCGCCTCCGGTGTCAGCACATAGATGAGGCTGGCTAACCCTGCTCCCAAATCACGTCCGTAGGTCTGCCAAAACGCGAGAGCCTGAGAATCCCCTGCCAGTGCCAGCATGCCCAACTCTTCTGGTTCCATTCCCGTGCGGCGACGAATAGCCTGTACAGAGGTGTAGGATTCCAGCGATCCTCGATTGCCACTGTTGCAAGGGGGACCTTCCGGGTTCAGGGTAATTAACCCCAATTCCCCAGCCGTACCGTGATGACCTACGAAAAGTTTGCCGTTAAGAATAATCGCTCCCCCAACCCCTGTTCCTAACGTCAGTAGAATCAGGTTTTGATACCAGCGTCCGGCTCCCAGCCAGGCTTCTCCCAAACCGGCACAGTTGGCATCATTGGCGATGATTACAGGACGTTCGGTTTTGGCTTCCAGCCAATCTGCGAGGGGAACGTCGTGCCAGCCAGTCAGGTTAATGGCGACTCTGGCAATCCGGCCTGTAGCATCTGCCGGACCAGGAGTTCCTACCCCAATCGCGATCGCCTGCTTTTCGGGATCAATTTGCGCGATCGCCACTGCCATTGCGGCTAAGACTGCTTCTGGGGTCGAAGGTTGAGGAGTTGGCACACTGATTGAATGCAAACAGGTACCTTCCCGGTTAAACCGTCCCAGCTTAATCGCGGTGCCTCCCAGGTCAACGCCCAAAACCTGAGCCCCAGGCTCAATTGATTCCCCACTCATGGCAATGATATTGAATCCACAATGATCTCAGTCGATCATAAACGGATGGGTAAGCCTGGGGAATGAAAAGTGGGGAATGCTAATGAAACCGGTTGTAAATTTAATCGGGGCCGCAGCCTGGAGAAGTCGGCTGGGAGAAAAACTTGAAGAACCGGAAAAATTTTTCCCATCCCCACAGGCGTTCAGCACCTGTAGCGTGATCGTAGCTGCTGTAGGCATCTTTATACCGTCCTAGCCGTTGCAGCACAACTCCCCGAAACGTCCAGGCTTCACGGTCGTCCGGTGCAATTCCAAGGGCGCGATCGCAACTTTCTAGAGCTTCCTGATAGCGCTCCAGATGAATCAGAACTACACCCTGAAACGTCCAGGCTTCATGGGAATCAGGTTTAAGTTCAATCGCCCGACTAAAACTTCTTAGTGCTTCCGGGTAACGACCCAGATTCGCCAGGGCATCTCCCCGACCATACCAGGCTACATAATTATCGGGGGAAAGTTGGACAGATCGGCTGTAGAGGGAAAGGGCTTCTTCATAGCGACCCTCCTCTACCAGGGCTGCCCCTCGCCGATTCCAAAATTCAACGTCGTCTGACTTTACTTTCGTAAAATGATTAATGGTTGTCATTCGCCGTTCCATACACCTAGGTAAGCTAGCGTGAGCGTTCAATGCCAGGGATCCGAACACCGCTCGAAGCGGAGGTTGGTAGAGCCACCACGCAGACACACCACTGCCCAGGGAACTTCGGTAAACTTGCCAGGGTTAAGGGACAAAATCCCTGACGCCTGGGAAAACTGGGCTCAATTTAGCCAGTTACATACTACCAGCCACTCTCATCATGCCATGCAGAAGTGTGCCAGTGTTAAAAATGTCGCCCTACCGGATAGACGAAATTCAATGATTGGGCAATGAGGTTTATCAGGTATACCATTAGGGCCTGAATTCAGCAATCGATGTTTTGCAGAAAGCAGTTTTTAGAGATGCAAGAATCGAATTTTCCATCTTTTCCATCAAATTGAGCTTCGATCAAAGGTTATGATTTGCGGTTAATGTTTGAGGCGGTGAATTCATGGCAAAACGACGAGTAGGACTGTTGTTTGGAGGTCGCTCTGGAGAGCACGAGGTGTCCATTTCTTCAGCGCGGGCGATCGCACGTGCCTTCGCGGACTCGACCAATCAAGCAAGGTATGAATTGTTACCCTTCTACATTCAGAAGGATGGGCGCTGGCACGCTGGTACAACAGCCCAGACTGTTCTCGATACGGGTTGCCCTTTGTCAGTAGAAGAAACGTCAACTGAAGCTGGGCAGTCTTCTGACTGGCACTTTCCGGCGACGGCTGCTGAAGTAGACGTCTGGTTTCCGATTCTGCATGGCCCTAACGGGGAAGATGGCACCGTTCAGGGGTTACTCACCCTGATGCAGGTTCCCTTTGTGGGTTCCGGTGTTTTGGGTTCTGCGATCGGGATGGATAAACTTGCGATGAAAACCGCATTTGCCCAGGCAGGGCTGCCCCAGGTGAAATATCTCGCCGTTAGCCGTGCCCAGGTCTGGTCAAACCCCTGTGTCTACCCCAAACTATGTGATGAAATTGAGGCGACGCTGGGTTATCCCTGCTTCGTCAAACCTGCGAATTTGGGGTCTTCAGTCGGTATCTCAAAAGTCCGAAATCGCACTCAATTAGAAGCTGCTCTGGACAGTGCAGCCAGTTTTGATCGCCGCCTGATTGTAGAAGCAGGAGTAGTTGCCAGGGAAGTAGAGTGCGCTGTTTTAGGCAATGATCACCCAAAAGCCTCTGTGGTGGGAGAAATTACTTACCAGAGCGAGTTTTATGACTATGAAACCAAATACACCGAAGGCAAAGCTGACCTGATCATTCCAGCTGCCATCCCAATATCGGTGAGCGAACAGATTCGGGAAATGGCCCTTCAGGCTTTTCTAGCGATTGACGCAGCAGGATTGGCAAGAGTGGACTTCTTTTATATGGAAACGACGGGCGAAGTGCTGATCAACGAAATCAACACCATACCTGGTTTCACCGCAACGAGTATGTATCCCCAACTGTGGGGCGCCACTGGCATTTCCTTTCCAGAACTGGTCCATCAATTAGTTCAGTTAGCGCTGGAACGAGAAAAAGGATAGGGGTGAGGAGCGTTGAGGTGAAAGGCGACGGGTAGGAAGGAATTGGTATGAACTCAAAACTCAAAACCCGCCACCCCATTACTCCATCACCTCTTCCGCCTTCCCTTTCCCCTCTCTAACAACTAACAACCAACAACTAACAACTGGCCTTCCCCCTATCACCTAAAAACTGACGGCTTATTTCCGACTGTCCTTAGTAAGAACCTCCACTCACAGGGGGAATTAACACCACCTCGTCCCCATCTTGAAGGGGTGTATTGGGTTCCACAAACTCGAGGTTGATGCCAAAGCGAGTTAGATCACGCCATTCAGCCAGTTGGGGATGCTCGGCGATGAGGCGATCGCGTACTGCTGCCACCTCTGTTCCCAACGGAAGCTCCAGAATGACCTCTGGAACCCCAAAGGCTTCCTGATAGGCTGCAAACAGCTTAACTGTGACCTTGATTTTTGACATTACGCCTCTTTACCCATTCTCGAAAATCCAAACTATTAATGAATGGCACTGAAACAAGCTCAGAACTAAAGTTCTGACTCAAAGCTAAAGTCAGTTGAAACTGACTGAAACATAGATTTGTTAGGGTCTGAACCTGTTTTAACCGGTTTCCGCGTTGAGTCTGAGGTTAAGTCTGAGATTTATCTCACGGCTCTTGAGTCAGTGACATTCAACTATTTTTGAATCTGATTAAATCTGATTATCACTCATTTGTCTCTGATCAACGACTGGCCCGTACTGGGTGTAGGGTAGTTTGTCCGGTCCGTGCTACAGGAGTCGTAATGGTTTGATCAGAGGTCCAATTTCCCGTATTTCCATCGCCGTAGGGAACCTGTCTCCTTCAACTGTCGCAAAACTGCGAGCTTCCAGCATCTGAAATTGGTTAACTTCGATACAGTTGAAGTCTAAAAATCTAACGTTACTGATTTCTCTGCCATGGGTCAAATCTGTCCACTCAACTTAAGTTCGATCTCCATCAAATGCCCTTTGTAGCAGTGTTTCGCATTGTGTTTCACAAAGGATTGGGTTAGTCTTACGGAGTTGCCTGACAGGAGACTCTCTATGCTAGAGCTATACCAATTTGAACTGTCCCACTATGTTGAAAAAGTGCGCCTGATTCTGGACTACAAAGGTCTGGCCTATCGAAAGATTGAGGTGACTCCCGGAATTGGACAGCTTGACTTAATCCGAATGACCGGGCAGCGGCAGGTACCCGTGTTAAAGGATGGAAGTGAGGTGATTGCAGATTCAACGGCGATCGCCGAATACCTGGAAAAACAATATCCTGATAAACCCATCATTCCCACTGACCCTAAACTACGCGGCCTGTGTCTGTTGATGGAACAGTGGGCCGATGAATCAATCGGGATTAATGCCCGCAAGTGTTTGATTAGTGCTATGGGTCAGGACCCCAGTTTTCGTACCGCGACCCTGCCACCGCAGACACCTGATTTTCTCAAAAGCTTAATTGGGGCTGTTCCCGGTAACCTCTTCACCCTTCCCGGTCTTCCCGACCCTTTCAAATCGGCCAAAGATGCGATGAAACGAGATTTAGCATCACTCTGCTTCATCCTGATGGAACAGCCCTATCTGGTTACCGACCATCCTACCCTGGCTGATTTTGCCGTAGCCGGACTGACAATGTACATCAAGTTTCCCGAAGGTCCCTATCTGGACATTCCCGCTTCCCTCAAGGGTAAGGGCGTCCCCGGTATCGCTGACATAGGCACCTTTGAACCCTTCTTTACCTGGCGCGACAAACTCTACGCCGACTTCCGCCAAGCTTCCCCGTCTTCCAGTTCCACCTCTCCATCTTCCCCAACCTCGATCAATATTGAATAATCAAGTTGAACGAATTGTGGGAAATGAGCAAACCGCTCCATCCTTGCCCATCGCCAAACATGGAAGTTAGACGCCTGAAAATTCAGTTTTTTTGCGGCATTGAGGATCTAACTCTAGAGTTAGATCCTCATATCACTGGGTTGATTGGCGTTAATGGATTAGTGGGAGTCCCAGCCCGTCCAAAAGAATACCAGGAAAAGCTTCAGGAGCTGTTCTAAACGACTACCCCTATATCATCTGATTTAGAACACCTGTTCTTTTTAGTCCAGAACTAGTGTATTATTTTTTAAGATTATCGTCCCGATTCAACCCTCGCTAAACGGGATGGTGTGGGATGGGTATGACTTTAGAGACGCCACTGGGTTCCGTTGTTCAAGGCTCTCTCAGCCAGGGCTTGGAGGTGCGCCTGCACGCGGATGTGTCTGTGGAAGACATGCGGGTGGGCAAGTTTTTGGTGGTGCAGGGGGTGCGATCGCGCTTCTTCTGCATGCTTACCGACGTCTCTTTAGGAACGGCCAGTCCCCGCATTCTGGCAAACCCGCCCGATCCAGCCGATACTTTCTTACAAGAAGTCTTAGCCGGTAGTGGCACTTTCGGAACAATTAACCTGTCGCCGATGTTGATGATCAATCAGGCATCAGATGTTGGGCTTCAGGCAGCAGGCGACCATTCAAACCTCAAACCTCAAACCTCAAACCTCAAACCTCAAACCCCAAAACTCGCCTCCTACAATGCCCAATCCAGCGCCCCAATCGAACTGCTCCCCGTCAAAACCATCCCCAGCCACTTTAGCCAGGTCTACGATGCCAGCGAATGGGATTTCCGAGCTGTCTTTGGTTGGGAAGATGACCCCCATCGACGAAATTTTTCCGTGGGGCAACCGATTGATATGGATGTGCCCATCTGTCTGGATCTGGACCGCTTTGTGGAGCGCAGCAACGGCGTCTTTGGCAAGTCGGGAACAGGAAAATCCTTTCTGACGCGGTTGCTGCTATCCGGCATTATTCGCAAACAGGCTGCGGTTAATCTCATCTTTGACATGCACTCCGAATACGGTTGGGAAGCAACGCGGGAAGGGAAGCAGTTCAGTACCGTTAAAGGGTTGCGCCAACTGTTCCCCGGACAGGTACAAATCTACACCCTTGATTCGGACTCCACCAAGCGGCGCGGGGTGCGGGACGCTCAGGAACTTTACATCAGTTTTGACCAGATTGATGTGGAAGACCTGATGCTAGTGCGAGGAGAACTAAACCTGTCAGAAGCCAGTTTGGAGAATGCCATTATTTTGAGAAACGAATTTGGCAAATCCTGGATTTCGCGGCTATTGACGATGAATAACGAAGAAATCCAGGAATTTTGCGAAACCAAGATGGGCAGTAAATCTTCCATCATGGCGCTTCAGCGCAAGCTGAATCGTCTGGCTGAGTTGAAATACATTCGGAACTCCTGCCCCCACAACTACGTGGGGCAAATTCTGGAGTCACTAGAAGCAGGAAAACATGTGGTGGTGGAATTTGGTTCCCAGTCCAATTTGCTGTCTTATATGCTAGCAACCAATGTAATTGCCCGTCGCATCCACCAGGCTTATGTCCGCAAAGCTGAACAGTTTTTGCAGACCAAAAAGGTGAGCGATCGCCCCCGCCAGCTAGTCATCACCATTGAGGAAGCCCACCGTTTCCTGGACCCGGCCACTGTTGGGCAAACCATTTTTGGCACCATTGCCCGCGAAATGCGGAAGTACTTTGTCACCCTGCTGGTGGTGGATCAGCGCCCTTCAGGCATTGACAACGAAGTCATGTCCCAGATTGGCACCCGCATCACCGCCCTGCTAAATGACGAAAAGGATATTGAAGCCATCTTTACCGGAGTGGCCGGAGCCCAGAGCTTAAAATCAATTCTGGCAAAACTGGATTCGAAACAACAGGCCCTGATTCTGGGCCATGCTGTTCCCATGCCAGTCGTGATCAAAACCCGTCCTTACGACGAAACCTTTTATGCCGAAGTTGGTGATCCCGCCTGGGAAGAAATGCCTGACTCCATAGTTTTCAAAGCTGCCGAAGCTGCCAGAGCAGATCTGGGCATTTAAATCCAGTCCTGACGACATCCCGTATACCTTTTAGCCTTCTTCCTTCTCCCTAACTGTGCCATTAACCATCTATCCATTAACCATCTATAAGTAGCTGGGCACAATTAAATTAAAGATGTTTTTGGGGGGTGGAGGGGGTGAAATCCCTTGCCTGGAGGCGCAGCCCCCACTTCCTCTTCTTACAGTTAATTATGACTACTGACTTACACAAAAAATTAACATCACTGTTATGCCCTGTTTGCAACCACCCAATACACTGACCCGTAGGAGGTGTACAACCTAAAAAGGTTCACCATGCATTTTGCAGATATCCTCACTAGAGAGGTTCAAAAAGTTCGGTTATCCCTCTCAACTGAGACTGCCCACGACGAAGCGATCAAGGCACTATAGGAGTGTAAAGCGGAATTCATGTGATGTGTTAACGCCTGCCCCTGGTATTCATCGAAACTCCTCTCTGGTGGTTTTTCCCCACTTTGTAGAAAACACAAGGCAATCATCCATCTGAATCATCCAGTAGGAGGAAACCAAATGACTTTACCGGCGTCTATAATCTGTAATAATATCGATCTAAACTCATAATGATTCCGTATTAGCACCTCCCCTCCTCCTTATTTGTCCTTGCCTCACCCGTTATATCCCGTCAGTAGAGGGTTAGATATTCCATTAAGTTTTTTCTGGTTTTCTGAAAAGGGTTTCACCGGGTTGGCGGTCCAATCCTTTAGTTGTTTTCCCAGTAGACTTCCCTTTCGGGGACAGGAAGTCGTTTCTCAAAAATTCTAGTTTTTTGTTTGTGTGTTCCCTTGTCTTTTGTTTACGGAGCTAAGTACGTATCCATGACCACTGCCACTACTAAATCTAAGACTGCTAAGCCCACTTTTACGGCAGATATGGTTCGCACGTATTTGCACGAAATTGGCCGCGTGCCGATGCTGACCCATGAGCAAGAGATCATCTATGGCAAGCAGGTGCAGCAGATGATGTTGCTGCAAGAGAAGAAGGAAGCTCTTGCCAAGAAGTTGAATCACGAGCCAACCGAGCAGGAACTGGCAGACCACGCCAAAATTAGCGCTGCCGACTTGAAGGACAT
>JAIMBL010000128.1 GCA_023511615.1 Leptolyngbyaceae cyanobacterium HOT.MB2.61 | reverse complement strand
GGTAGACGTGTGAGCGATCGCACCTATACCCTCAACTCATATGTAGCAGTCCTAAACGATTTGTGAAAGGAAAGGGCTTTGTGAAAAGGGATTCTGCCAGAATCCCTTTTCACAATCCAGACAGGATCGCCGGGTGCATCTCAGTTTTGCAGTAAGCATTTGTGCTCAAATTGAATGGGCTGGATCAGCGCTAAACTTTGAGGCATTGATCGCGAAAGGAAAGAAGTCGATGGACGCTGATAAGCAAGCCCAAATCCAAGCGCATGTTCAAGCTGTCGCTGCCTTGTTGTACGAAGAAACCGATCCAGAAGATGTGAAAACACTGGAAGGAATCGAGGCGGTGGTTCGCGGTCATATTTTGGAGCACGTCAGTCCAGCAATGGGAAATTTTTTATCACAACGAGTAGCGGCACGAGCAGCGGACGCCGACGCAGGGTTACGAGCATCCTCGGATAATTGAGCATCAGTGAGGGACAAGCGAAGCGCTTAGGGGTGAGAGCGTCCACGCAATGGAGTCCGTATCTCGAAAAGTGCTGCCTATTGCTGAGTGCGAACGAATCCTATGCGCGGGCAGAAGAAGACATTGCCGTGTTGACGGGGATTGCTGTGTCCCACAGTACTCAACAACGCTTGGTGCATCGACAAGTGTTTGAGTTACCAATGACTGAGCAATCGGTGCAAGAAATGAGGATTGATGGGGGTAAAGTGCGATTGCGAACGCCTAAGGGTCAACCGTGCGAATGGCGAGATTATAAAGGCGTGAATCTGCATGAGCACTTTATCAGTGCATTCTTCCAGGACAATGCAGGTTTGGTGAACTGGGTGAACGCTCAACCTTTGGCGCAACCCTGAACCTGCTTAGGCGATGGGCATGACGGCATTTGGAACTTGTTTCACCAGATTGGCACCTCGACCCAGTGGCGGGAGATCCTGGACTGGTACCATCTGATGGAAAACTTGGGCAAAGTCGGCGGTTCCCAGCAGCGCTTAGACAAAGTGGAAGCCTGTTTATGGCGAGGGGATGTAGACGCTGCCATCGATCAATTCCGAGACTGGCGGCATGAGCGTGTCACCACCTTTGTGGACTATCTCACCAAACATCGTACGTGAATCATCAACTATGCCTATTATCAAGCCGAAGGCATCTCCATTGGCTCAGGCGATGTGGAATCGACCTTCAAACAAATTGGGCGGCGGGTAAAGATATCGGGGGCGCAGTGGGAGCGATCCAATGTCCCGCAAGTGCTGAAGCAACGTTCAGCTTACCTGAACGGGAAATTCTCATCTTAAGTCTTACAAGACTGGGATGCACCCAGGATCGCCATAGCAATCCTTGGAGAAACAAAATCTGCCTGAGAGTGTAGAAAACAGTTAAAAAATTTGTTTTTGTTATTACTTCTGACTCTCACTTCTGAGAGATGGCTACATAGAAATTAATTCATAAGATGGAAATTGTAAGTTGGAAATAAAAGAGTTCCAACTTAATCGAAAAGTTCTTTAGAAACGGAGCAAAACAATGAGTTTGGAAGAAAGAGCAAAGGCAACAGCTAAAAACCTTGAAGGAAAAATTCAAGAAGCTGCTGCTAACGTAACGGGCGATCCACAAGATAAGGTTGAAGGGAAAGTTAAACAAGCCGAAGCCGCTGCTCGTCATGGCAAAGAGGATATCAAGGACGACGTTAAGCGTAATATCGACAACGCATAATTCGTCTCTAATTTCTGTAGGGATATGCCATGGAATGTCCCTATAGTTGTTTACTGAGTCCGTAGTTTGTTTGTAGGGATGTTTCTCCCGATGAGCCAACAACACCATTCCTCTAGCGGATTTGTGCTGGCCCGGATGTTAATTTACCTGGATTCTGGGCATCCTTAACCTAGCCTCAAGCTTCGCTGCTTGGGGCTTTTTGATGGGTTCTCCCGGTTTGCCGGTGAAAGAGTAGCTTATCACCAAACTCTCAGGAGAGCCTTTTGATGTGGTTGGAGTTGCATTATGGCTCTGGCACATGGGGTTATTGGGTGTCTGGCGTATATTCTGGGGCTATTTTCTACTGGTGTCTTGTGGGGCGGCTGGCTTGTTTTGAGTCTGGGGATTGGCTGTGCTGTAATCATTCCTCGTTGCAAAAGGACCGCACCCCGCGCTCGAATCTGGCTTATGGCAGGGGGGGTGGGATTGCTGGCAAGCCTGTATTTTCAGCTAAGAGTGCCGCACCCTACAGCCCACGATGTCAGCAAGCTGATTTCAACAGAGGGAAATAGTCGGGGATTGATGGTACAAGTTCAGGGAACGGTGGAAAGTATGCCCCGCTTGACTCGTAGCCAGAAGGCGCAGTTCTGGCTGGAAGTGCAACAGGTCCAGGTTCGAGCAGGCAACACTAGTCGCGACACTTCCAGACCCGCTACAGGCAAGCTTTATGTGACGGTTCCCCTGCTGCAGGCAACTGGGGTTCATCCGGGGCAACAAGTCAAAATCATTGGTTCCCTCTACCAACCAAAACCGGCGGCTAACCCAGGAGCGTTTGATTTTCAGAAATATCTGGCACGAGAAGGTTGCTTTGCGGGTTTGCGAGGAAAACAGGTTGCACTGCCAGAGAACACTTCTGATTGGGGATGGTGGATGGTGCAGCAGCGGATTGTGCGATCGCAAATTCGCTGGCTCGGTAGTCCGGAGGGGCCTCTACTGAGCTCAATGGTGCTGGGCAGTCGGGGAGTTGATTTACCCTATGACTTGAAGGAGCAGTTTACGCGGGTTGGGTTGGCTCATGCCCTTGCTGCATCTGGGTTTCAAACATCCCTGATTTTGGGAGTTGTTCTGGCGTTAACCCGACGCTTTTCGGGATGGGTTCAGTTTGTTCTGGGAACGTTGTCCCTGGGTGTCTTTGTTGGCCTGACTGGACTGCAACCAGCCGTTCTGCGGGCTGCCCTGATGGGATTTGGTGGCCTGGTAGCGCTACTGCTGAAGCGCAAGATTAAACCACTGGGAGCATTACTGGTGGCGGCGACGCTGCTATTGCTGTTCAATCCCCTCTGGATCTGGGATTTAGGATTTCAATTCAGTTTCCTGGCAACGATGGGCCTGCTGGTAACGGTGCCACCATTGATGAAGTGGTTGGACTGGATGCCCAGCGCGATCGCGCCCCTGATTGCAGTTCCCATCGCTGCTTACCTGTGGACATTGCCACTCCAGCTCTACACTTTTGGAGTGCTGTCACCCTACACTATTGGGGTAAATCTGGTGACAACGCCCCTGATTTCGGTTTTGAGCCTGGGGGGAATGGTGAGTGCGCTGGCGGCGCTCATCTGGTCTCCAGCCGGGAGTGCGATAGCCTGGCTCCTAAAATATCCCACTCAAGGGTTGCTGGTTGTGGTCGATTGGTTTAGCCAGTTACCTGGTAACGCCTATGCAGTTGGCACAATTTCGGCGCTAACAGTGATCGCCCTTTATACCCTACTGGGATTGACCTGGCTGCAACCCTGGTGGCGGCGGCGGTGGTGGCTGGCGCTCCTGTTGGGGCTGGTGATGGTAATCGTTCCAGCATGGCGGGCAAGGGCAACTCTATTACGGGTTACGGTTTTGTCAACGGCGGGGCAACCCGTGATGGTGATTCAAGATGCAGGACGAACGGCGGTTGTGGGTGGCGGGGATGCGTCAACAGTTAATTTCAGCATTCTGCCATTTCTACAGAAAGAAGGTGTGAACGAACTCCAGTGGGCCATTGCGACTGAATCTCCCTTCCCCTCGCCGGGATGGGAAAGGGTAATGAACCATCTGCCCGTCCGGCTTCTCTACACCCCTTCCCCTGGTTTAAAGGAGTTCTCTAACCCTTCAGCCAAACCATTCCCTTCCCTGCTGCCACTCCCAACTCAGCAACCTGCTCAGGTAGGAAATGTTCAGTTTCGCCAGATTAGCCTAGGGCCAGCGACGGTTGAGTTTTGGGTGTCAAACCAGAAGTGGCTCTGGCTTGGGGCAGCTTCCCCAGAGCAGCAAAGGGCGCTCTTAAAGGCAGGCAATTTACCTCAAATCCAGGTGCTGTGGTGGTCAGGAAAGTTTCTGCACCCCGATTTGATTACCAGATTGAAGCCTGTGGTGGCGATCGCCTCTGGCAACACTGTTCATGCCGAAACAGCAACCTATCTTCAAAACCAGGGTATTCAGCTCTTCTGGACAGGACGTGATGGGGCAATTAGCTGGACTCCGACCGAGGGATTCAACACAATTTTGAATCCTAAAGACAACGCTCCTTCCCCCTTGTAAGATAGTTAAGAGTGAATAGGGACAAACCTGCAAAAAGTCCAGCTGATTAATTGAGTATTTTTAATTAAATATTTTTCCTGGAGAGGTGGCAGAGTGGTTGAATGCGCCTGACTCGAAATCAGGTTTGGGGCAACCCAACGGGGGTTCGAATCCCCCCCTCTCCGTTTTAGAGACTGAAACTCGTCAAAATTTTCCTGACGGAACAGTAGTGGTGATCTGTCAGGAAAATTTTGAGGGTTTTTACCCATCAAAATTTAACTCAAATCAAACCATTAAGCTTTAACCACCTGTCAAATTTAGTTTGACAGACCACTACTCTTTGGCGTAAGTCTTTGGCGTAAGGTTGGCAACCATTGGAAGGGAGTGGGGACTGGTTGGCTGATTTGCGCCAGGCTTTGCCAGGTTTCGCCCCAGGGAATTCATTGGTTGCTGAAGCTCGCTAGTTCTAACCACAGATGGGTAGATTCCCTACCTTCCGGAGGTATTTACCTGTTAATCAGGCTGATACGCTGGTAGTCATAAGTTGCATTGGAATCGACGCTAGGCTGCTGAATTTGGAGCATTTTCGATAACTACACGTTTCATTACTGGAGAAGAACAATGAATATTCTTGCTTGGATTGTGTTGGGTTTGATTGCTGGTGCGATCGCGAAAGCAATCTATCCTGGCCGTCAGGGCGGTGGCATCCTGGGTACCATGCTGTTGGGTATCATCGGTGCTTTTGTTGGTGGAACCGTTTGGGATCTGCTAACTACAGGTACCCTTAGTCTCACAGCTACTAGCCTTAGCATCGGTGGTATTGTTCTGGCAGTGCTGGGTGCGATTATCGTTCTATTCATTTACTACGCAATTGCCAGCCGTCGTACCACTCTGTAAGTTAGAAATTGCTGGAAAGCGGTAGTCATTTCCAAACAAGTGAGAACGGTGGTGATTAAAAAAACTCTGCAGTTGCCGCCTGGGGGGTTTCCCTTCTTAGCGTTGGTAGAGGGGTAGAGGGTCTTAGCGTTGGTAGAGGGGTAGATGGGTGGAGGGGTGCTCTATTCCATTACTCACCACCCCCTTTCCCACCCTCCCACTCATCTACCCTACGCTCCTTACAACCCTAGCGAGAAGTGGCTCTAGCTTCCCTCAAGTCAGGGTAGAAGTTTGGCTCGTTTTTGGGTAAGGGAGCGGCCATCGTCAGCAGCTTTTCCATCAACCAGGGGGCAAGGCGGTTTCCCCACACCGCCAGGTGACTCTGCCATCCCACCAGAATCTCACTGGAACCTTTTGCCAGGCCAACCATGAGAGCCTGGGCGACTTGCTGGGGCGTCATGGGCATGACCCAACGAAACCATTGCAAATTCCGCACCATGTCTGTATCTGTCAGGGATGGTAAGAGGGTAACCACTTTCACGTTGTGAGCGCTTAATTCTCCCCGCAGTGCCTGGCTAAAACCGAGAATGGCAAATTTGGTAGCTGAATAGGTCGCCATTGTTGGAGCTGCCAGTTTACCCATGAGGCTGGAAACATTAACAATGACGCCTTCTCGCTGGGCCACCATTCGCCGGGCCAGGAGGCGAGTAATTGCGTACATACCAATCAGATTAGTGGAAATTTCTTCCTGTACCTGTGGTAAGCGAGTTTGCAGGAAGGGAGATTGATGAGCTACTCCAGCACAATTCACCAATACATGAATGGGGCCGTGATTCCGCCAGGCTTTAGCAATGGCAATGCTGACTTCGACGGGTTGGCTTAGATCAATGGCTAGGGTGATGACATCGACCCCCAAGGTGGAGATTTCAGCAGCAACGTCGGCTAGACGCTGGCGATCGCGGGCAACCAGCAACAGCCGTTTGGCTCCATGAGCTGCAAATTCCAGGGCGATCGCACGCCCAATCCCGCGAGAAGCCCCTGTAATAAGAGCTGTTTTTCCTCGAATGTCCATGAGAAAACCTCCAAAGTAGAGGTCTCACAATGCTTCTAGACAACTGAATTCCAATCAGCCTCCAGACTTACTGGTTTCTTATCCTTAAGGCTTAGAACCAATCCGAAAAGCGACCAATCTCTTTTCTAGTCGGCAGACCGGCAGGCACTGACAAACCTGCCGCTGGATTTTCGGATCATCCTTCAAAGGCTGGCTCGCCCATGACTCAGGTTAAAAAGGAACTCGCCAGTAACCAGTTGGAGCAAAGTGAGACAAAGATATGAGCAGTCAAAGATGCCGTGATTGCAGAGAAAGAAAAACTAAACCTCTGCTCTTGCAAAGCTTTTTAGCAAGTCAAATGGAAGGCGATCGCGGAATAATGCGCGATTGACTTCAACAATTCCAGTGGATCAATTCATCCAGTTCGTAATGAGTGTAACGATTCAGTGCACAGTCACATGAGCAACAGGGAAGATTTCGCCAGCCAACAGGTGAAGATGTAGAGCGAATCGATTTCATGCATAGACCATGCATCCGCAGGAGAAGGACAGAAACGTTACTTAACAAGCTAAAACAAATGTTAATCCAACAATCGCTGATTGAGAGTGCCCGATCGGGTGATTTTGCCCACCCGTTTGCCCAAAAAACTGAGGCAGGGCTTTATCCGGGGGCGTGCTAAGTAACTCAGACAAATTAAGCAACGGGTTGATGAAACGACCTAAAACCAGACATTGACACGATACCTCCTGACACGAAATCATTGGAACTGATCCAACAAGCACACTTTAGCAACGGGATCAATAATCTGCAATGTTTATTAACAGAAAAAGTGAATTGTTACATTTAGATATATATTCTTCAGGATTGCGTAGGATTACGAAATGCTCTATGAAATCTACGAGATCAGGCTTTGCAGGATTTCAGTTGATCAGGTTCCTGAAAAAGGAATCGGGATAATGAGAGCAATGGAGTTCTTCCCACTCCCTACCTTCACTGTTCCTGTTCAGATTCATTCATGAATTGGCGATCGCTCGACCAGAACCAGACTCCGCTACTTTCAACCCTCCAGGCTTACGCCAGTCGAGAGTATGCTGCCTTTCACACACCGGGGCACAAGCGGGGAAGGGGGGCTCCTGAGTCATTACGGACTCTGCTAGGCTACCAAACTCTTGCGGCAGATTTACCGGAGTTACCGGAACTGGATAATTTGTTTGCTCCTGAAGGAGTGATTCAGGCGGCCCAGGAGCTTGCAGCCGCAGCCTTTGGAGCAGAACAAACCTGGTTTTTAGCAAATGGTTCCACCAGTGGTGTAATTGCGGCAATCCTGGCAACTTGCAATTCTGGGGAAAAAATCATTCTGCCCCGAAATGTTCATCAATCGGCTATTTCGGGGTTGATCCTGGCAGGAGCTGTGCCTGTGTTTGTGCAGCCAGAGTATGACCCAGTACTTGACGTCGCTCACAGCATTACCCCTGAGTCTGTGGCGGCAGCGTTAGTTGAGCATTCCGATGCTAGAGCAGTGATGATGGTCTATCCCACCTATTACGGAGTGGGTGGAGATGTGGCAGCGATCGCCCACCTCTGCCATCAACACTCCATTCCTCTGCTGGTGGATGAAGCCCACGGTGCCCACTTTGCTTTCCACCCTGAATTGCCAACACCTGCCCTCGCTGCTGGAGCCGATCTCAGTGTGCAATCGATTCATAAAACACTGTCCGCTCTGACTCAGGCGGCTATGTTGCATGTGCAGGGAAACCGGATTGACCGCGATCGCCTCACCAAGTCCCTGGCGCTTGTACAATCTACCAGCCCAAACTATCTGCTACTGGCTTCCCTGGATGCGGCCCGGCACCAAATGGCAACCCAGGGAAAGGAATTGCTGGAACAAACACTTGCCTTTGCCGACAAAGCACGGTTTGAAATTGATCAGATTCCCGGACTCTCCACCCTTAAGCCGTCGCAGGCACAAACTCCAGGATGGGTAACGAGCGATCGCACCCGTCTCACTGTTACCATCTCTGGATTGGGAATTAATGGTTTCACGGCGGACGCCATCCTGCACCAGCAGTTTGGTGTCACCTGCGAACTTCCCTCCCTTCACCATCTGACCTTTATCTTTAGCCCTGGAAATAGCGAGAAAGATCGTGAGCAGTTGATTTCAGCTCTCAAAAAGCTGGGATCGGAAATTGAAGATTCAGATCGGGAGGGTGAAAAAATATTCCACTCTCCTCTCCCTCCTCCCTCCTCCCCCCTTCCCCCTCGCGCCGCCTTCTTTGCCCCTACCAGATCCTTTCCCCTGAGTGAAGCTGTGAACCATATCAGTGCCGAACTGGTCTGTCCCTATCCTCCGGGAATTCCGGTATTGGTACCAGGTGAGGTGGTAACTGAGGGGGCGATCGCCTATTTACAAAAAGTCCTGGCAGCGGGTGGGATTATCAGTGGGTGTGCAGATCCTCGACTTGAAATGATCAAAGTCGTTGATGATCTGTAGAAATTGCTCTAGAAATTGCTCTGAAAATGCCCTCATCCCCAACCCTTCTTCTGCAAGAGAAGAGGGCGAGATTTTTATTCTTTGGGGTGCTGAAACTTCAGCACTTTCTCCAACACCTGCAAAAAAATCCCTCAACATTCGTTGAGGGATCTCAGGGGGTTGTCGAAGGGAAACCTTGAAAGTCGGCTACGGTCCTACGCCAGCCACTCTTCTACCGCTTCTTCTTTAGTGTTGGTTCGTCGTTCAGGGGTTTCGCGGGTGAAGGTCATGTGAATCGCACGATTCTGTTCACCGTCAGCGGCCACTGCCAGAATGGGGAAGTCAATCATTCCATCCTGGAAGGACATCTGGAAGCGGAAAGTGCCATCGGGATTCAGCTTGATGGGCCGCCCCCCAATGGTAACGGTTGCATCGGGTTCCGTCGCTCCGTAAACAATCAGTTCAGCATCGGCAATAAGCCAGAACTTGCGCGGGCGCATGGTGGGCACCGATGCCGAGAATCCAACCCCCGACATGGTGAGTCCCGACATAGTTGGAACTGCCCACATGCCAACACCAGAGGGGAAGACGTAGGAACTGAGCGCCTGTTCCGAAACCATCTGCATCGAGCCGAAAACGGAACCAGGGACGTGTTGCATCGAGCCAAACATCGAACCTGCCACGCGCTGAGCTTCTGCAGATTGAGCCATGCCAAAAATCTGGTCATAAATGGCGTTGCTGGTGGCTGCCATGCGCTTGCTGGGTGGAACCAGGGTGGCGAAGGTCTTGCCGCGCAGATCCTCTTCCCAATTAATCGTCAGGAAGTAGTCTTCAATCCAATCCGAAGGATAAACGGGAGGAATGCGAACTGGGGCAGAACGAGCAAGCAGGAGCCAGCGTCCATCGTAGGCGCGATAGCCGATGTCAATTACATAGTCGCGATCGCTCACCGGAATCGGCAGGTACCACTCCCGTGCCAGCTCATCGCAGGGATATTCTTGAATGCTATGAGGGCTCTGACAGGACAGGTCAATATCGGTGACATCGTAGAGACGCAAAGCCAGTTGGATTCCACCCTGTCGACGCAAATTCTCCTTACTCTCACCGGAAATATCCCAGTAAGCATAGGCCCATTGAGGATCGCGAGGCATCAACACAATTCGGCTTTCACCATAACCACCCGGTAAATCAGGCAATCCTTCATCCACCTTGGCCAGCAATCCTCCACTAAAGTCTTCCTGCCCTACATCAAATTTGGCGGCTTCTACTTTTTCCTGGGCTTCAAGGCTACGAGAAGAGGTGGGCGCACTCTGGCTCCGCTGAATTTCTTGAATTGCAGCTAGAAGCTGATCCTTGCGCATCCGGCTGTAGCGTGATACTCCATACTCGCTGGCAACTCTCCGGAGCTGCCGCAGGGTCATTTCATCCAATGGGGGACGTTCCGTTGACATGTTACTTACTCTCCGAACTTCGCTTAATTCACTTGCCGTAATCAATATTGGGAATCTCACTGTTCACTTCAATATGACTTTGGGATCACCTGGAGGTTGATTTAAGAATGACCGGGGATCACTTTGTTAAATAAATGTTGCCGGAAACGGTGGGGTTGGTCAAGGTCCGGAGCCGCTAATTTTAGGCATATGTACGTATTTTCAGGGCCGCCAGGATCAAAATGTCATAAAACTCTGACATTTTGTAAGGTAGGGATCGCCAATGTCAGGGTGTAGCAACCATTGATCCCAAATTTCGATCCCAAATTTCCATCTCGGGAACTGGTTCTCCTGGCTTGCCGGTGAAAGAGTAGCGTACCTACTCTTTCATCTCAAACAAAATCTCTGGAATATTGATTTTGTTTTGGTGATAAGCCTTGCTTATCACCAAATTCTCAGGAGAGTCCGGGAACTTAAAGGGACGGAAATAGGGTCTTCCTTCGGTATACTCGGTGTACTGAGGCGTTGCTCTACAACGGCGGATGGTCTTTTCTCTTCCCTCTTCCTCCTTCTTCCTTCTTTTCCTTCCCCTTTTGGTGCCCCTAAATGCGTTCAGAAATGGATTCGGGGGAATTGAACTCCCCTTCAGACGACGGTAAGGAGTTGATTGCCGATTCGGGCTCAGAAACTTCTGCTCTTAAACAAAGTCAAATTCTTAGTAAGGTTCTGTCACCTGCGGTAAGGTTATTTCTGCGAGCTTTGCTGGAGCGGGTAGAAGACTTGCAATTTTCAATTGAGGCAGGCGATCGCCAGCTCCTCTCCGGCTGCATCAAGCAAGTTACCGTTTCTGCCCGCAAAGCCGTATACAAAGGGCTTTGCCTGAGCCAGGTTCGCGTTGTGGGTCAGGGGATTCGCACCAACCTGGGGCAGGTGATCCGGCGACGACAACCACTGCGACTTTTGGAAGAATTTCCTGTTGCAGGCGAGGTGCTGTGGTATCAAGCCGACCTGAATGCTTCGCTCCAGTCTCCTTTGCTGGCGAATGGCCTGACGGAATTTTTGCTCATCCTGCTCAAGCTGGGATTGGATGAAAGCAATACATGGGCGTCGCGATCGCCCACAGAAGTCGATCTCCAGGCTCCCCGCATTGCAGTAGACCCGAACCGACTGACGATTTCAGCAACGCTGGTAGCTGCCAATGCCAGCCCCACCCAGGTAGTCCTTCGTACAGGATTCAACTTGATAAACGGCAATCAACTTCAACTCTGCGATCCCGAACGCCTTCCTTACCTGGGATCCAGCGAAGGGGTTCCGCTTGATCGCCTGGACGGAGTGAGCTTTGATCTCGGTTCCACTGTTTGTCTGAAAGAATTGCTCCTGGAAGCTGGACAAATTCGCTGCCAGGGGCGGGTTATGGTAACACCAGAAGTCTGAGGAATGAGACGTCAGGCGTCAAAGGGGGAGTGAGGTAGCCGACCGTCGAGAAAAACCTGTCGCCTGTTGCCTCTATCCAAACTCAAAACTCCCTCCATTTCATCACCCCCTATCAATCAACGGCAGCAGTAGTGTGACAAAGTAATATACCAGGGGGGCTGTAAAGACGTAACTATCTGCCCGGTCAAGGATGCCCCCATGACCGGGGATGAGTTGCCCAGAATCCTTAACTCCAGCGTCACGTTTCATCATTGACTCGGTTAAATCACCCAAAAGGCTGGCAATGCCAATCAGCAAACCGAGAGCAGCTCCAGTAACGGGGAACCCAGCCCAGCCCAGAAACCAGGAACCAGCGATCGCAACAGCAATGCTGCCCAGAACTCCAAAAACGGCTCCTTCCACTGTTTTCTTAGGGCTGATATTGGAGAGGCGGGTACGCCCAAAGAGTTTGCCAAAAACGTAGGCTCCAATATCTGCGGCCCAGATGCAGCTAAAGGCAAGCAAAGTATGAGTCAACCCGGTTGGCAGGCTGCTCAAGTCAAACGATTGGGGGAAAAAACCATTGAGCGGAATATTACTGGCATCCGTCTGTCCCAGCGATCGCAACCGCACCCAGTAGCTTGGCAGGTAACCCCCATAGAACAGGCCCATGATAGAGGCGGAAATGTCGGCAATGGTTGCAAACTTGGGCTGGAACAGGAGATAGAAACAGATAAAGGTTCCGGCAACTGGAAAGATAGCGTCTGCCAGAGTGGGGGAGAGATTAGAGACCACTAACAATGCCTGACTCACCGCCAGAGTTGTTTTAGCGGCAGGAGCAATTCCTTTAGCTCTGGCGAGCTGAAAATACTCTAACTGACCTAAATAAATAATGACGCCAAACCCAACAGTGAAGTACCATCCCCCCAGTACAATCATCGCCAGGGCAAGGGCGATCGCAATGACTCCACTAATGACACGAGACCAGGGCATAGGACTGTTTTTTAAAAAATTGTCCCAAACTATTTCAGCATTGTGTTTAGAGATCCATCGTCGAATCTTTGCCACTAATGTGGATTCAGCTATACCCTGCTTAATCGATTGTCTCATTCAGCATTATGACTACGGTCACAGAGTGAAGTCCTAAGGACTTCCCCACTGTTTGGCAACAATCAGGTTAGCTGAAGATTAAGAAGGTTAAGAATCCTTTGGAACACTTTAACCGAATCTGTCGCCCTCTTACCGGAATGGGACTAATCTAGTTTTTCTCCACTAAGAACAAAGATCGGATCGATCGCCGCAAACGTTTGATTCATTCCCCGCCTCTCCAATCGGTTCACCGCAGACTGGACTACCTCAATATTACGAACTTGAAGTTCGGCAAAACTTTCTGAAACCTGGTAAAGCCCTTCTAAACTGGCTGCTGTTGCCACAATACGTCCTTCTGGCTCCAGATGACGCCAAACTTCCTGCAAAATTGCTTTGATTGATCGCCCCCCTTCAATACACACCCGTTGCGGAGGATGCTTTAACTCGGTCAGGCATTCGGGCGCGCTACCCTCGATAATTTCCACATTCCTGACACCGAAGCGATCGCAATTCCGCCGAATCAGACTGGCAACCTCCTCATCTCGCTCAATCGCAAAAATACGCCCCTGGGGGCAGAGCAGACCCGCTTCAACTGGAATGGTTCCGGTTCCTGCTCCGATATCCCAAAGAACGGAATCTATCTTTAACCGCAGGGCAGAAATCAATAGCAGTCGCACTTCTCGCGGGCTCATCGGAATCCCTGGCAACCGCTCAAACAGGTCATCAGGAATGCCGGGCGTAACATAGGACCAGAGGGGAGAAGGCATGGGAGGAAGAAGTGTGGAATAAAGAATATAAGTTTGTTTCCAACTCCAGGAGTGCTGCATAAAAAGGGATGAATGCATTCATACTACGGCAATCGTTTGATTGTCTGGTTAAACGTTGTTTTCTCTAAATGGATAGTTGGCAATCCCCATGCTGGGTAATCCTGGGGTGTGAGAAGTTAGATTGGTCTGGCGATCGCAGACAGTTGTTAGAAATCTAATTTCTTAGAAGTTCGGGTAGCTGCTGTTCTTCTACCAGCAGCACTCACCGGCTGCTAGAGCTTCCCAGGAAATCACGGGGATACCCGGTTGGTTGGCCATGGCGATCGCAGCCTCATCTTCACAGTCAAGCGACAACCGGCACCAGCTCTGTTCAGACCACTGGCTATCTAATTCGCTGATTAAGGAAACCTCCAGCCCATCAGGCACTTCAATTTCATCTTGCATCAAACTCTGCATCACTGCACTGGATAGTAAAAGCTCCGCCTCTTCCAGCGCCACAGAAGATAGACTTCCCGCATAGAAAGACAATACAATTCGGGTATTATCTGCCCGGTACAGTACCGCCCTAAACACATTTTTCAGAGCCGGGAGAAGCATCGCTTCTGGCTGAGCCCAATCTGGGAAAGCGATCAACATGATCGGTTGGTTAATCTTGCAGCCCGTGTTGGAAAAACTCATCTGCTCCTGACGTCGCAGCAGGGCATCGACGGTCTTGTAATAGTCCGACTCCAACAATGAAGCTTTCCGCTGATCCAGTCGCTGGACGGAAACCAACTGCTCAAACATAGCCGGATCAACTTCCTTTGCCGTTAGCAGATGAACTGTAGAACCATTAGAATACAGGCGAAGTTGAAATCGATTTGCAATCATCCGAAGCGCCTGTATGGTGTAAATTACTATATGCTGCCCTTCATGCAATGCGTAATAGCTCCACTCTCCCGGTTTTGGGTTCTCTGATGGCAATAGCGTTGTACTAAACAGAATGTTTTGAGAAGACTCTAGAATAGAAGCGATTTCATCGATTGGGTTCACCAGGTGTTCAAATACCTCAAAGGCAGTCACCAATTCATAGTTAGGGTGGGAGATCGCATCGGCTTCAAAACCCTGAGCAAAAAGGTTTTTGCAATATTTGTCATGCCAGTAAAAGTCGTATCCCAGATCCCGCATGAGTCGAACCAGCAGTCCGCAACCACCGCCATAATCTAAAAAGATTTTTTCATGATCGAACATATTAAAAATGACGTTGCTGGCGATCGCCGAAGATAACTGATTCCTGAACACTAAGCCCACATCAGTGGGAGTGATTGCCTCCAAGTAAGCTTCCTCCAACCAGTATGGTTCTTCCGTTTGTACTAATCCACACTCAGAACACTGAAAATAATCCACGATATATCGTCCAAGAACCCTGGCACTGCCAAACTTAGACGAATAGGATTGGCAAATCTTACACTTCATATACAAATCATTACCCAATCTGGATAATGGATATTCTGCAAATTCTAAAAGACGACTATCAGCGCTTTCCTGACCAACAGACTTACCACATCTACGCCGAAGATGTTTACTTCAAAGACCCGATGACTGAATTTCGGGGAATCCAGCGCTACCAGAAAATGATTCGCTTTATCCAAACCTTCTTCCTCAACTGCAAAATGGATCTCCATCAAATTCAGCAGAATGGCAATATCATCCGTACTGACTGGACTTTACACTGGAACACCCCCCTCCCCTGGAAACCTCCTATCTCCATCAGCGGTTGGAGTGAACTCACCCTCAACCCTGAAGGCAAAATCATCTCTCACATCGATTACTGGCACTGCTCCCGCCTGGATGTTCTCAAACAACACTTTGCTATGCCAAAAGCATAAGTCATCCCCCTGACGCTTCTGCAAAAGGGCTCTCCTGAGAGTTTGGTGATAAGCCTTGCTTATCACCAAAACAAAATCAATACTTCAGGGATTTTGTTTGAGA
>JAIMBL010000127.1 GCA_023511615.1 Leptolyngbyaceae cyanobacterium HOT.MB2.61 | reverse complement strand
CCCATCCCCTCTCCCTTCCCCCTGCCCTTCCCCTGTCGCCTATCCCCTGTCGCCTGTCCCCTCACCAACAACCAACAACTAACAACTAACAACTAGCAACTGATCTTCAACCAACCATGCCCTGGGATCAAATCTTTACCTGGAGTTTTCTGATTGCGCTTCTGGCAGCGGGTATTCGGTTAGCGGTTCCTATACTGCTGGCTGTTTTAGGCGAAATCGTAACTGAACGGGCTGGTATCCTCAACCTGGGGTTGGAGGGAGTGATGCTGGTGGGGGGGCTGGCAGGCTTCATGGTTGCCTATGGAGTGGAGCAGGGGATGGGGTTGCCCCTCGTCGGTGCCTGGGTAGGGCTGGCAGCCGGGCTGATCGCCGGAGCTTTGATGGGGCTGCTGATGGCAGTGCTGACGGTCAGCTTTAAGGCCGACCAGGTTGTTGCAGGAGTAACCCTTGTGCTGTTTGGGCAGGGATTAACAACCTACCTTTATCGTCAGCAGTTTGGGTCGATGACCGCACGGGTCACTGGGCTTTCAGATGACCCCATCCCGCTTCTTTCTAAAATTCCGGTGCTGGGTGAGGTACTGTTCACCCACAATGCAATGGTTTACATCAGCGCCTTGCTGGTACCGCTCTGTTGGTTTCTATTGTTCCGCACGACCTGGGGACTGAAAATTCGGGCAGTAGGAGAAAATCCAGCAGCCGCAGATACTTCCGGCATTAATGTGGTGCTCATTCGCTATGGAGCCATTCTGTTGGGCGCGGCACTGGCGGGGTTGGGAGGAGCCGTACTAACCGTTGTTCAACTCCACCTGTTTCGGGAGGGGGTAACGGCGGGAAGGGGCTGGATTGCGGTAGCGCTGGTGTTCTTCGCGCGCTGGTATCCTGCTCGCGCTCTGTGGGGAGCGTTGTTGTTTGGGGTAGCCGATGCCTTGCAGTATCGGATTCAGGCCTTCGGTTCCGAAAACATCCCCTACGAGTTTTTGCTGATGCTGCCCTATGGGTTAACGTTGGTGGTCCTATTGCGCAAAACCAAACGGGGAGAAGCCCCAGCGGCGCTGGGAATTCCCTACTTTAAAGGGAGACGGTAGTACAGGTGCCAACTCAAAACTTTCATAGTCCCTGGCCCCCTTTCCTGGCCCCTGTTCACCCATCCACCCATCCATCCATTCGCTTATCCCAAATCAGGAAGGCTCAGGGAGGAGAAGGGTAACTTAACTGGCGATCCCGCGGGGCACCCCTTCCAGGGCTTCTTCTTCAGTTTCAAAGATTTCAAAGACGGAATCCATCATTGTCACTTCAAACACCAGTCTGGCTTCGGGGTGAACATTGCAAATTCGGAAACTGCCACGAACTTTGTCGGCATCGCGCATTCCGGCCACAAGAGAGGTCAAGCCAGAACTATCAATGAAGTTGACCTGTCCCAGGTTAACGACAACGTGGTGACTGAGTTTGGAGATACACTCCTGGAGCTTTAGCCGGAATTGCCAGGCTGTAGTGATATCCAGACGACCGGTGGGAGTCAGCACAATAACTGTCTTCCCATCCTGAGTCGTATGGGTTCTTTGCTCCATGTGAATTGATTTCTGCTCCATAGGGATCGCCTTACCCTCTCCTAAAAACTGTGGATGCTTGGGGTGATTCTAAACGTAGATCCGCAATGCGCCTCAACCATGTCAGCCAATTTGGGCAACTCTTTATAAAGCGCCCAGCTATAGCTCTACGCAGATGCATTAGAACATTGGAATTAGAGAGGGAAAATGAGGGCTTTGCTCCCAGTCAGGAGTTGAAACCCTGCATCCCCGTCCTAACTACAATGACTACTGCTATACCCAGATTGGGTCTCAAAGGCTCTAGCCAGCATGACTGAGTAGACCTTGCCCGGTGGCGCAGATCTGAACTCAATCTAGTTTTGACAGAATTTGAAAAATTCCAACACCGCTCAAAAAACATCTGTCTTTGAGTAGTCTACTCTACAGCAGGTTGTTGATTCCAGGGGCATCGTTACTCTACAAAGGCCAGTTCACCCAATCTTGAGGTTTGAGGAAAGTTTCGTAAAGTTCAGCTTCGCGGGTGTTGGGTTCTGGCTGGTAGCCGTACTCCCAGCGCACCAGAGGGGGCAGAGACATGAGGATGGACTCGGTGCGTCCGTTTGTTTGCAGACCAAAGATGGTGCCCCGGTCATAGACCAGGTTGAACTCGACGTAGCGACCCCGACGGTAGAGCTGGAAGTTGCGTTCCCGATCGCCATATTCCAGTGATCGCCGCCGCTCGATAATGGGCAGGTAGGCGGGGAGGAAGGCATTGCCACAGTCCTTCACGAACGCGAATAGTTGCTCCCAGGTGCGGGGGCCAATATTGCCGATCTGGTTACTGTGGAGTGCAGCAGCTCCTTTGGTATCGGGACCGTGATAGAGGACTCCGCGACCGTCTTGGTAGTCAAAGAAAATACCCCCCACTCCACGAGTTTCCTGCCGGTGTTTAAGGTAGAAATATTCATCACACCAGAGCTTAAAAGTAGGGTAGTACTCTGCGTGGTGAGCATCACAGGCCTGCTTCAGAGTGCAGTGGAAGTGAACCACATCCTCAACAAAGGGATAGTAGGGAGTGAGGTCGATGCCGCCCCCAAACCACCAGACAGGGCCAGCTTCGAAGTAGCGATAGTTGAGGTGAACGGTGGGAATGTAGGGATTACGGGGATGCAGCACCATGGAAGTGCCTGTTGCGTAGAAACCATGACCGGCGGCTTCCGGGCGCTGTACCAGAATCGAGGGAGGGAGAGTTTCGCCCCATACTTCTGAAAAGTTAACACCACCCTGTTCAAAAACATTGCCTTCCCGAATGACGCGCGATCGCCCGCCCCCACCTTCTAGCCGCTCCCAGCAGTCTTCCCGAAACTGGGCTCCACCATCTGCTTGCTCCAGCGCCTGACAAATGCTGTCTTGCAGGTCTTTGAGAAACTGGCTGGCCTGCTGACGGGAATCAACTGGGGGAAGGGAATTGGACGCGATCGCTTCAGAAGGAGAAAACGCAGTCATAGTCGTGGTATCAGGTTAAACAGATTCAACGCTTCCATAGCCTATCGTGAATTGGAACCGCCACAACCACAAGTCGCTTTTTATTAACTTTTTATTAACTTTTGTTTATGTAAGGATGGAGGAGTGGGGGGATGGGTGAACAGAGATCAGGAATGGGGGACAGGGATTATGAAAGTTTTGAGTTTTGAGTTGGCACTTCACATCTAGCTTCCAGCCTTCAGTCTCTGGCTTCTGACTTTTGATTTTTCTCTTGCGCCTTTCCCCTCACCCCTCACTCAACTAACAACTAACAACTTAAAAGAGGGGGGTCAACAAACCAGTGAAATCCGGGTACGATTAGGAGATCTCTGTTCAGGTTCAGTGTGAGAGGTCAAGGAAGTGTTTGGCTTTTCCTCCCGATTCATTCGCCTTAAGCGCCGCTGGTTTGAGCGTTCTCTGGCTAGAACTTACCAGACTTTGAGTTCGGCTTCAGTTGATGACTTGTGGAGAACGCTGGTCAATTTGGCGGATGTTTCCTGGCATCCTTTGCTGGAGAGTACCAACGTTCCGAGAGGACTGGTGGTTAAGCCGGGATTGATCTACCAGGCTGTGACTCGCATGATCCCAATTCCGATTCAAATTTTTGTGGAGCGAGTGCGACCGGGAGAGTTGCTGAGTGTGCGGGTTCTGGTTTTGCCAGGGCTGGAAGAACAGGTCACTTATCAGATTAAATCTACGGTCTGTGGGGCCTGTGTGTCTTACTCGGTCAACCTGAGGGGATGGTTGTCGCCGCTGCTCTGGTCGATCATTCGTCCCTTTGCAGCACGGGTCGCTTCAGAACTGGTACAGGCGACGGAACAGGCGGTTGCCGGAAATTTGAAGCCAACTAAGCCAGGTTGTCTTGATTTCTAGGAAGCCAGGTTGTCTTGATTTCTAGGTATGATATCCTACTCCGGCTAACGGTAAGATTGCAAAAGAACCCTTAAAAAAACCGAACCGTAGCCAGGGTTGTTAACCATGCCCCAAGTTCTTGACACAACATCGGTCCTTGAAGTCTTGAAACCCGTTCAAGACCCTGAACTCCGCAAGAGTTTGGTGGAGTTGAACATGATTCGGAATGTCCGAATTGATGGCGATCGCGTCAGTTTTACACTGGTGTTGACCACCCCTGCCTGCCCCCTGCGTCAGTTCATTGTGGAGGACTGTGAGCGGGCGGTGAAGACCCTACCGGGAGTTGAAGAAGTGGTCGTTGATGTCACGGCTGAGACTCCACAGCAGAAGTCCGTACCGGATCGTACTGGAGTACCCGGCATCAAAAATATTGTCGCCGTCTCCAGTGGTAAGGGGGGCGTGGGCAAGAGTACCGTTGCCGTGAATGTGGCGGTTGCGCTGGCCCAGGCTGGAGCCAGGGTTGGCCTACTCGATGCGGATATCTACGGTCCCAATGCGCCGACTATGCTGGGATTGGCAGACGCAAAGGTGATGGTACAGCAGGGCCCCCAGGGGGAAATTCTGGAACCGGCCTTTAATCACGGTGTCAAACTGGTTTCGATGGGCTTTCTGATTGACCCGGATCAACCTGTGATCTGGCGCGGCCCGATGCTGAATGGAATTATCCGGCAGTTTCTTTACCAGGTGAACTGGGGCGAATTGGATTATCTGGTGGTGGATATGCCACCCGGTACTGGCGATGCCCAGCTAACGATGACTCAGGCCGTACCAATGGCGGGGGCTGTCATTGTTACCACGCCCCAAACCGTTGCTCTGCTCGATTCCCGCCGCGGCCTGAAGATGTTTCAACAACTGGATGTTCCTGTCCTGGGCATCGTGGAAAACATGAGCTATTTCATTCCCCCTGACATGCCAGAAAAGCATTACGACATCTTTGGTTCCAATGGGGGAGAAAAGGCTGCGCAGGAGTTACAGGTGCCTCTCCTGGGTTGTGTGCCCCTGGAAATTTCTCTGCGACAGGGGGGCGATCGCGGATTACCCATCGTCCTGGCTGAACCGGAATCGGCCTCAGCCAGAGCCCTGACTCAGATTGCCCAACAGATTGCTGCCAGGGTTTCAGTGGCGGCGTTGACCTAGTACATTATTACCCCCATGCTGCTGCAAAAGTCTTTCAAACAAATTCGCTGGAAGTCCCTCGTCCAGCCCTGGCAAAACGTGGACTGGTGGCTGTTTTTGCTGCCAATTGGGTTGACTATTTTAGGCGGGGTGATGATCCGCAGTGTGGAACTAAACCAGGGCTGGACGGACTGGCGACAGCATTGGATTACGGGAGTCGTTGGGCTGGTGATGGCCCTGGCGATCGCTCGCTGGCGGTATGATCAGTTGCTGCGCTGGCGGTGGATTATCTACGGCATCACCAACCTGTCTTTGCTGGCGGTGATGTTTTTTGGCCGGGAAGAACTGGGAGCCCAGCGCTGGATTCCGATATTTGGCTTCAATCTGCAACCCTCAGAGTTTGCCAAGCTTGGCATCATCATTACCATTGCCGCCCTGTTGAGCGAACGCCCCGCTTCAACCATTCCAGTTTTCCTGAAAACCCTGGGAGTTACGGCAGTTCCCTGGATTCTGATCTTTCTGGAACCAAACCTGGGCACTTCACTGGTGTTTGGGGCAATCACCATGGGGATGCTCTACTGGGGAAATGCGAATCCGGGCTGGTTAATCCTGATGCTGTCCCCCTTTTTGTCGGCCATTTTGTTCAATATCTTTCTACCCGCCTGGTTTATCTGGGTGGTGGTGGTGGGGATTATTGCCTGGCGGAGTCTGCCCTGGTATCGGGTGGGAGCGTTTATCACGGTGGTTACTAACCTGATTTCAGGTGCCCTGGGCCATTTTCTGTGGGGCCTGCTGAAAGATTACCAGAAGCAGCGTTTGACTATGTTTTTGAACCCGGATCAGGATCCGCTGGGGGGAGGCTATCACCTAATTCAATCGCGCATTGCGATCGGTGCGGGGGGGCTGTGGGGCAGGGGGCTCCATCAGGGAACCCAAACCCAACTGAATTTCATTCCCGAACAGCATACGGATTTTATCTTTGCTGCTGTTGGGGAAGAATTGGGGTTTGTGGGATGTTTTCTGGTATTGCTGGCATTTTGGCTGATTTGTCTGCGGTTAGTAATTATTGCCCAAAATGCCAGGGATAATTTTGGTTCCCTGATTGCGATTGGTGTTTTGTCGATGGTGGTGTTCCAGACAGTGGTAAACATTGGGATGACGATTGGGCTTTCGCCCGTGACAGGAATTCCATTGCCCTGGATAAGCTACGGACGATCAGCGTTGTTGATGAATTTTCTAGCGATCGGATTGGTGCAATCAGTCGCCAACTTTCGCCAGCGTCTGAGTTTTAGAGATTAGGATTTTTTGCATTAGCACAATGACTACCGCCATACGGAACAGCAACAGAACGGCTTGGCCTTTAACCTGATTCTGTTACACCTCTTCCTGCCCGATAGTCAGGGGTTTGCCACCTTTGCTCTATTTGTAACTTGCCAAGTCCTGTTTACTGAATGCATTCTAAGACTTCCTCTTGAGTGGCTTCTGGTGGCGGAGTTCGTCTGACTATCTTAGTTGCCTCACCCTGCTCTGATTCACGGCTCTGAGCCTGGCCTATCGAATTTCTCGCTCCTTCTCCAGCTAGCTTTGCTGTCTAAAAAAAGAGGGAGTAGGTGGCCCTATTCAAGCGAATTAATAGCCTTCTGATAAAAGTTCTCCAGAGCAGTGACGCAAGTTTTGTCATCGTACAGGTTCGGGTGGCGATCGCCCATACGCCGGATAAGATCTGCTCTCCAGCCGGAATTTTGACCCAGACGGACGGCGATTTCAATGTATTCCGCTTCAGTTTGGGCGATGGTTTCAGTGATGCCCAGCATTTTCAGGATGGCGTAGGAGTGGCGTCCGCGCATGAATTCACCGGGGCAGGTAACAACTGGCAAATTGCAGGCAATCGCTTCTAGGGTGGTATGTCCCCCGGACCAACCAAAGCTATCCAGAAACACATCAGCTACCTGGTTCAGGTTCCAGTAGTCGGTCTGGTTGAGTGGGGGCAGCATGATGCAGTGGCGATCGCTATCCAGTCCAACCGCTGCGAATGCCCGTTTCAAGCGCTGCTGGAACTGTCTGGCAATGGTGGCATTGGGGCGAGCAATAAAGACGAACTGGGCATTGGGAACCTGTTGGGCGATTGCAGCCAGTACCCGATCCTGCTGCGGCAGATACTTGCACAACAGTTGACTGGTAAGGTAAACCACTGCCTCTTCATTCAGTTGAAAATCGGAGCGGGATTTCGTCAGTGGGGGAACTTCTGGTCTGGCGAAGGAAATCCCAATATTGGGCAGCCGAATCAGTTGTTCGGAGTAATGCTCCTGCGCATTGTCCGGTTCCATTAAGTCGCTAGAGAGGAAGTAATCGACCGCAGGCAGGCCAGAGGTGACCGGATGGGCCCAGGTCGTGCATTGTACTGGTGCCAGCCGCAGAGCTGCTAGCTGCGTCATCAATGGGTGCAGTCCCAGATCAAAAAACACCAGAATATCCAATTGATCTGCCAGAATTTGCTGACCCAGCGCTGCAAAATCATTGGGAATTTGATGGAATACGTCGCTGTAATGTCGAAATTGATGATTTAAAGAATCGTTTTTATCGGCCAAGGAATAGCTATAAATCTCAAACCATTCCCGGTTGTGGTGCTTCAGCCAGCCAATCATTAGTTTGCCAACGGTGTGCTCCCAGAGGCAGGCAGAAAGGTAGCCAACTCGGATTTTGGGGCGTGGATTAGGGTGCAGGGACTTTGCCCATTCTGGATAGAGGGCTGCCATGGTCTGATGGACAAACTGCCCGTACTGCTTTTGTAATTCAACATCGTTGGCGTTCTGGTAGGCCAGGAGGAAGTTGGTGTGTTGGGCAAGGGCGTTTTTCAGGGAGTTGAGGGAGTCAGAGGGGGAAGGGGGGAAAGCTGGAGGGAAAGGGAGAGACCATTCTTGAATGAGGGTGGATAGGCCCTGGGTGAAGCGATCGCGGTAAAACTGGATTTCTTCAGGGGTCTGGTAAAGGAGGGGAAGCAGCAGGTGTTGCTGGAGTTTGAAATAAAAGTGGTTGGGAAATGTTTGAGCCGCCTGGGTTGCCTGGGTGATCGCGGCTTCCGTCTGATTGGTTTCTCGAAGTGCCCGAATTAGTTGCTCGTGCAGATGGGGTGTGGTCGGGTAGTTAACCAGACCCTGCTGGCAAACAGCGATCGCGGCTTCGTATTGTTGCATCTGTTCGTAGCAATTAGCCAGAGCAATATAGCTATGCAAATCTGCTTTTTCTAGCTCTAGCAGTTTCTGATACTGGCGAGCCGCTTCCTGGTACCGCTTGCGTTCGTACAAGCGATCGCCTGCAAAGATACAGGCTTTGGCTTCATCTTGAAGTAGTTCGTGGGCAAGTTCCAGACCCTGATAGGCACGATTTTCTGCTGGATTTAGCTGCAAGGCGGCTTCATAGGCGGCGATCGCTGCCTCGATCTTTTTCTGAACTAGGAGAATGTCGCCCAGATTCAAATAAACATCGAGGTTTTGAGGATCAATTGAAAGTGCCTTTTGATAAATTCGTTCAGCCTGCTGGGGGTCACCGTGTTCTGCCACCAGATTACCCAAGTGATTGTAGCCTTCTATCAGGTTAGCATCGAGGGCAATCGCGGTTTGATAAGCCCTGGCAGCTTCGATAATCTGGCCTTTTGCCTGTAGATGTTGAGCTTCCTGAAGAATTTCTAAATTTGATGGCAGCGGCGATTGAGCCAGGGGAGGAATATCGTAAATTGCCTGCATCAACCGGATTTTGCGCTTTTGTACTAAAGTTGACCAGCCGTAGTGATGGGTTGTCTGCGTATCCCAACTCAGCAACTGGAGGCCATTCCAGAAGCTGGGATGACCGTTTCCGGGGGTGGGCAAATCCAATAGCAAATCACACTGAGGATGGGTAGCGATGAAGTCCCAATTGGCCTGTTGGACGCCATCCCAATTGCTGTCATCCACAATAATCAAAGCCCGGTCTGCCAGGAAGGGCCTGACCAGCAATAACCCCATCAGTTGGGAGCGGTAGTCGTGGGCACCGTCATAGAGGTAAACGCCGATGCGATCGCTACTCTGCAACTCTCGCAAGTCGGCAAAAAATGCTTCAAAGTCCTGGTTGCAGAAGAATACCTGCTCTTCCAGGTTAAAGCTTGCCAGGTTTTGCATCAGCTTTTCCTGGTTTTTGCCCAGGGGGTCAAATTCAGAAAAGTTATCGACGGCGTAGGCCATACAGTCAGGATGGTTGAGCAATGCGCCGATCAGGGTCGCTCCTCGAAAACAGCCCACTTCGCAATACACCTCACCTGACTCCAGACAGGCCACAGCAAAGTTGAGCAGTTGGGTGACATTGGGGGTGGTCATGCCTTCCACCTGGCTCAATACAGCCTGAAACTGCTCAGACTTAGGCGAAACTGATTCGCTGCCCCAATTGTGATAAAGGCTCGGAAGCTCTGTGATGAATCGTTGATAGTCCATTGGCTTTCACCTGGCTGATCTGGGCTAGTAGACCACTAGGTTATTGTTCCCCCTGCCAGGGAAAGGGGCACTGGTTTGAATCCATTATCAACCATAGGTTTCAGCCATTACTAAAGTTCATTTTGTTCATCGAACACAGCCCGTCGATATTTTGCTGGAAACACCAAGTGATATAGCAAAACGCTTACGTTATGACTTTTGTGGATGTACTCACTCATCCTTGCATTTTACGCCGCAGAGCGGCGGGGAGTTGACCTGCAGAGATTAAATGGAACTCGCGACGGATGAAGGGGATGTGGGGGCACGCCTCCTGCACCCCCACATCCAAAATGGTATTACCACCCCAGGATAAATCTATACTGGTGATTCTAGTAGGAAGCCTGATATGACTTGCGATCGCTCCCTGAAGGATAGGATGATAGAGCCCCATAGTGTTGGAGGGAACCATGCTATCAGCCCTGCGCAAGCGCTTCAGTAACTTTCGCCAGATCGGAGCCGACTCCCCACCCTGGCAACAGCTCCAGCAAGAGTTGCTGGCCGAATCGACGCTTGACCCATCCTATCTCATTTTAATTGTGGGTTCCTGCGCGATCGCAACCTTTGGCCTGCTAGCTAACAGTGCGGCAGTCATTATTGGCGCCATGATTATTGCTCCCCTGATGCTACCCATTCGAGGACTGGCCTTTGGGGCGCTGGAAGGGGATATTGTTCTGGTTCGCCGGGGGGCAATTGCAATTGGGGTTGGAACCCTGCTGGCGATCGCCCTTGCCTGGGGGATCGGGAGGCTGGTTGGAATTCCTGGCTTTGATAGTGAGGTGCTGGCACGGTCAAAACCGACATTACTGGATCTCGGCATTGCCGTTGCGGCGGGTGGAATTAGTGGCTATGCCAAGATCCAGCCGAAGGTTTCCGGTAGTCTGGCAGGAACCGCGATCGCCGTTGCACTAATGCCTCCAATCTGTGTCGTTGGGCTAGGGCTTTCCCAGGCGAATTGGTCCTTGAGTTTCGGAGCGACTCTGCTTTATTTCACTAACTTGCTGGGGATCACTCTGTCTTGTATGCTGACTTTTCTGTCGGCAGGTTACGCGTCGTTTCGTCGAGCCCGCAAAGCCCTCACCTGGGCACTGGCCTTCACTGCGATTTTATTGATTCCCCTGGGGCTGAGCTTTGCCCGTTTGGTCAGGCAAGCTCAGTTAGAAAAGAGTCTGCAACGGGCGCTCCTTAACCGCACCATCACCTTCCAACGGTCGGAGTTGCTGAGCAGTCAAACAAATTGGCTGGTAGATCCGCCTGAAGTTCGCCTCAATGTTCGGGCGAAGGAGCCGATTACTCCCCGGCAGGTGCAACTGCTGGAACAATTTATTGAGCGAGAGATGGGACAACACTTTACTCTGGTTTTCCTGATGGTTCAGGTGCAGGAAATCCGACGAGATAGCTCTATGTCAGAAAATGACAAAAAATGAATGAGCTTTCCCAAACTTAACGGTTACTGAACCACGGCCGTTCCAATTGCAGCGGATGCTCTTTGAAACCCACCCTTTGGCTGAAGCGCCCAACCCAGGAAAGAGAGGACAAGAATAAAGCCAATAATCACAGCGGCTGATTGAACGAAGATAGGAAATTCAGAATGCCGATCCATAACATGGCCTCCTTGGTTGAGTAGCAACCCATTGGCTATGACGTTGAGTGAATGCCCCTGGGTTCCTATAGTTATCATCATCTAAGGTTTCCCTCATTCCGGAGGTGATAAGTAAGTGAAAATCCGGTGAGTTTTGCCCTGGTTTTTCGTGAGCTGGGTACTTTTTCGGTTTGATCTCTGAGGGCAAGAAGTATGACCCCGATCACAGCTCAATCCAACCCAAGGCATTATTCATAGAAACCCCAGTGAGCAACACCGTAAAATTGCGGAATTTATCGAGTAACAGCGTCCTGTAATTCACCCGGTCTTACGGTCAAATCCTGGGTCTGGTTCCCTCGCTGCACGGTAATGTTCAGAGGCTGATTGATTTTGCTCTTTTCAACTACATCCTGCAACTGCTCTGCTGTTTTAACGGTTCGTCCGCCAATGCGGGTAATCACATCCCCCTGACGCAGGCCAGCAGCAGCGGCAGGACTGTTGGGGATTACTTGTACAATCAGCACACCTTCCGTTTCAGGCAGGTTGGCTGGAGCGTTGGGATCGGCTTTCAGTTGTTCTGCCAGATCGGGAGTGAGGGTTAGCATACGGATGCCGAGGTAGGGATGCTGAACTCTTTCGCCCTTGATCAGCGTGTCTTTAATCGCTTTGGCGGTGTCAATCGGGATCGCAAATCCAATTCCCTGAGCATCAGGACGAATGGCGGTGTTGATCCCAATCACCTCGCCGCGATCGCTCACCAGCGGCCCCCCAGAGTTACCCGGATTAATCGCCGCATCGGTTTGGATAAAGTCCAGTCGCTTGTCAGGAATGCCCACCTGTGCACTGGAGCGGTTGAGCGTGCTAACAATACCAAGGGTCACAGTATTATCTAAACCCAGCGGGTTGCCGACAGCGATCGCCCAATCACCCACCTGCACGTCACTGGAGTTGCCCAGCGGTGCCACTGGCAGATTCTTGCCGTCAATCTTCACAATCGCCAGATCGGATGGTTCATCAATCCCCCGCACCTTACCCTTGAACTTACGTCCATCCTTTAAAGTAACGGTCACCGTATCGGCTCCGCTCACCACATGGGCATTGGTCACAATTACCCCATTAGGGTCAATGATGAACCCGGAGCCTTCGCCCCGCTGACGAAACTCCCGTGGCTGGCTGGGGAATGGGTCGTAGCCAAAAAAGTCGCGGAAGAAAGGATCGTTGAAGAAGGGAACTGGATTGGCTGAAATTGTTCGCTCTGTATCAATCCGTACAACGGCTGGACCCACCCGCTGAATTGCCACTGCCACAAAACTACTGGGAGAAGCCTGTACGGCTGTTTGAGCTGCAATTTCCTGCACCTGACCAGGTGCGGGCGGCAGGACGGGCAACAATCCCGGAAAAATTCGTAGTGTCAGTAACGTCAGGGCAATGCTGGAAAGAATTACAGCCAGGTAAGTACCCAGTTGGCGCAGAGGCGAAACTCGTGGTTCAGAGTCAGAAAAAGACATGGCGATGTCTCCGAGGTAATCATCCAAACTTGGGTGCAATTGAACTCATCAGTATGCATCAGGCACCCAACTTACTTTTCATTCTAGGAATGCTGTTGCAGAAGTGCCCTACTTTCTAACATTCGGAAAACCGTAACAACTTCCGATGATAGGCACCATGTTGTCGTTTCGTTTCAGTCCCGTAGAACGGGATTTGGGCTTTGCGACTAGCTAGGTAAGAGAGGTGGGGGGAGAGGAGAGAGAAATCCTCTGTTTCAGTCCGGTAGAACGGGATTCAACGAGGGGCATATCTGGGGAAATGCCGCCCAAAACAACCTGCGCTTCTGGAATGGTGGGGTTTCTGTTGAGGTTTCTGTCAGTCGATGACTGTAAAATTAGCCCCAATTGCCTGCAGCGCCTTGAGCAGGCCCTGAATCGTGGACTCTGACAGCCCCAAGCTCGCCATACGGTTGATTGCAATTTCTCCCCCAACACTAACGCTGCCAACCACGATCCACTGCCCACTTTGTTTCTTGAGCAGGTAATAGCCATCGATCACTGGAAGGTCGCCGACCCCGCCAGAGACGTCGGCTAGGGCGTAGTTTTCGACAATGGCGATCGCCCCTGCTTCTAACGGATGGAGATGTTCTCGTTGGCGACCTGGCACTCGCTCAAATTCTTGTCGGAGAGCCGCATTGAGCGAGGGGTCGTTGAGTACTGCCTGCCGCACGGCTTCCTGATCATCGGTGGTATTTTTAGTCGCTGTCGCTGGTGATGTCGAAGACTGATTCCTACTCCTCGCTGGCGCTGAGGGCTGCTCAGAACGGGTCAAATGTGTTGGCGATGCCGAATTGCTGGATGCATGACCAGTTTCAGAGATTGGAGTGGAGGTTGGGGTTACCAGACAGCCCGTGAGCAATAGGGTGATCGCCACTGGCAGCATGGCTGAAACCCGTCCTAGCCCCCACATCTGTTGCTGATTAATAGCCAAACCCACCTGCGTTTTCATAAGTACTTCCCAGAAATCCTATGCATTTCAGAGTTTGTGTCTCGGAAGCCAACCCTTAATTCGAATTCAGTTTCACTGGATGCCTCACAGTTCCTAAAGTGGAATTCCCATTCCTGGTCTAAAATTCCCGAACCTCTCCCCTCAGGACGGGATGGTTTTACACAAGCTTCGCAGAGCAATCGGAAATTGACAAAGGGCGATCGCCCCGATTTCATAATCCAGCACAACATCCTGCACAACAAAAACTGCCGTACAGTATCGCTGCCCAGCAGTCTAAAAAGACAAGCGGATGAATTGCATTGTCTCCAGGTTAGTTGCGGAGGACATTTCCGGCACATAGCAGCGCTCGTCCGCACAATGCCGTGTTCACCCGAAATACTGCCGCCGACTTTCACGCAGAGCTTCAGGATGTCGCCGCCCAATTGCCCAACCGTTTCCAGTTCTCCAAGAATCGCATTGTTATACAGAATCAGCGGTTTCAGTCCCGTAGAACGGGATTTGGGCTTTGCGACAAAATCCACTACCGTAGGTAGCCTTTTTGCGCTTTGAAGTTTCAGTCCCGTAGAACGGGATTTGGGCTTTGCGACTCCTCCTGCACTTGCTCCCTTCCAGGGAGCACGCGGAGTGTTTCAGTCCCGTAGAACGGGATTTGGGCTTTGCGACGACGCATTCAATAGATTTATGTGTGAGTCTTTTGAGGGGTTTCAGTCCCGTAGAACGGGATTTGGGCTTTGCGACAACGTGAGCGAAATTGGGTTAAAGACAAACGCGTCTGTTTCAGTCCCGTAGAACGGGATTTGGGCTTTGCGACAGGAGGAAAACTCCGGATCTAAACGATTTTCTTGAAATTTCAGTCCCGTAGAACGGGATTTGGGCTTTGCGACATCTCATAATTTTCACTTTCTGCCCGGTCTGTCCGGGCGTTTCAGTCCCGTAGAACGGGATTTGGGCTTTGCGACTGAAGCCTTCCAACAAGCGATGTCTGAATTCCATGGGTTTCAGTCCCGTAGAACGGGATTTGGGCTTTGCGACTCAAGAGCAGGTGAGGGTTTCTTTCCAGTTGTTTAAGTTTCAGTCCCGTAGAACGGGATTTGGGCTTTGCGACAAATTATGAAGTAACTCGAGCCTCTTACGACATAGAGTTTCAGTCCCGTAGAACGGGATTTGGGCTTTGCGACTAGGGTTAAGGTCTGCGTAGAACCGCTAGGCAGAAGGTTTCAGTCCCGTAGAACGGGATTTGGGCTTTGCGACAAAAGGCGAATTTGTACCCCAGTATTCCCGGGAAGAAGTTTCAGTCCCGTAGAACGGGATTTGGGCTTTGCGACCTGTGCCTGAAAATTTGATTCCTTTTGGTACAAAAGTTTCAGTCCCGTAGAACGGGATTTGGGCTTTGCGACTCCCAAATGCAAGTTGGTGACCCGTGTCGCTCGCTAGAGTTTCAGTCCCGTAGAACGGGATTTGGGCTTTGCGACAGAATTTCAGGCTTTGGGTCAATCCCCAGTTTCACAAGTTTCAGTCCCGTAGAACGGGATTTGGGCTTTGCGACCCTGGTGGAGGGCTAGCAGGAGTCGAAGCCTGGCGATGTTTCAGTCCCGTAGAACGGGATTTGGGCTTTGCGACCACAATCGTGTAGGAACCGTAGTTCCCTCCAGTGCCGGGTTTCAGTCCCGTAGAACGGGATTTGGGCTTTGCGACTCGGAGATTCTTCCCTCTCCGAG
>JAIMBL010000126.1 GCA_023511615.1 Leptolyngbyaceae cyanobacterium HOT.MB2.61 | reverse complement strand
GGTTAGGATGGTGATGCAGGGGTGGAACTCCTGGCTGGGGGCAAAGGCCCCACTCCCTCTCGAATTCCAATGTCCTGACGCACCTGCGTAAAGCTATATTGATTGACGATGGCAAACCTGAACGCTGTTGTGCTTTGAGATTGTGGAAAAAGTGGTAGTACCGTCACTGCAACCGGGCGACTGCATTGAGTACTTTCAAATTGAGTAATGGAGTAATGCCTCTGGGTCGGTTTCAGGGGCAACGGAGTGCAGATGATGGATTGTTGTGGAAGGATGCAGTTTAGCGGTTTCCAATACTTGCTTGTAAGCTTCAATGAATGTCAGTCCGTTACCCAGAACAACAACGCAATGCCGCCTTATAAAGCCGGATTCCACCCAAGATTCGTTAGGGCAGGGCTGAATTGCAAAGCGTTTGACGAGTTGTGCAAGGTCCTTGCTGCGGTCTATTAAGAGCGGAAGTTGCGCGATGGTTAGATCCATAACTCATTTTTTGACCCTGAATTCCGCTCGATCTATTGACCTCAACGGATGCTGGATAACGAACTCAACACCCCGCTGCCGTCCTCCCACTGAATAGCAAAACGGTTCAAGTCTTCCGTACTTGACTAGAATGATCCTATCTCCTTCATTGCTCTAGAGCTTGATTATGGTGTTGCAGCAGCCTGCCTATTCAATGCCAATTCCACCCCTAGAAAGTGGCGATCGCCTAACTCGCGCTGAGTTTGAGCGTCGCTATGAGGCGACCCCGGAAAAATTCAAAGCGGAATTAATTGAAGGAGTGGTTTACGTGGCATCACCGGTTCGAGTCTTTCACGGTACACCCCATGCAGCCTTAGTTGGTTGGTTAACCGTTTATTGGGCGGCAACCCCTGGAGTCAGTGCTGCCGATAACACCACAATCCGGTTGGATTTAGACAACGAACCTCAACCAGATGCACTACTGCGGATTGAAGTGGGAGGCACCTCGACCGTTAGCGACGATGGCTACATTGAAGGAGCACCAGAACTGGTCGCAGAAATTGCCACCAGCAGCGCATCGATTGACCTGGGAGCCAAGCAAAATGCTAATCGCCGCAATGGGGTACAGGAATATCTGGTCTGGCAAACCTTTGAGAATCGCTTCAGTTGGTTCCGGCTGCAAGCAGAGGAATTTGTCTTAATTGAACCGGATGCCGATGGCATGATTCGCAGTAGCGTGTTTCCAGGGTTGTGGCTGAACGTACCAGCCCTATTAGAGGGTCGGATGACGGAGGTGCTGAATGGGCTACAAGCTGGGATTGCTGACTCAGCGCATCAGGCGTTTGTACAGAAGTTGGCGAGGCGATAGTGCGCGGCAGCATCAAGAAACCTGACGCGATTTCTCCGTACCCTCCGTGTCTCTGGGGTGAAAATCCAGGTTATTCTCCGCTTTTTCTGAAAGGCTTGTA
This sequence comes from Leptolyngbyaceae cyanobacterium HOT.MB2.61, assembly GCA_023511615.1. Classification (GTDB taxonomy): domain Bacteria; phylum Cyanobacteriota; class Cyanobacteriia; order Leptolyngbyales; family Leptolyngbyaceae; genus Leptothermofonsia. The sequence continues at coordinate 14,049 of JAIMBL010000126.1, read as the reverse complement.
GAAATCTGGGTTTGCTGAAGCGCTCGCCCGATGAAGACCAATCGAGTTTGACGAGGTTCATCGGGTTGCCAGGGGCGATCATAGAAGGTATCAAACCGATTGCCTACCCCTTGAATGACTAACCGCATTCCCTTATTAGGCACAGCTACAAAACCTTTGATCCGATAGATTTCATGGTGTTGAACTAGCGTCTGCAAATGATTCACCAATGCTGTCGGTTCAAATGCCTGGTCTAGCACCACATGAATCGAAGTAATATCTTCATCGTGTTCATGGTCTTCTTCTGTGTCATGATGACTGGGGCGAGAATCGAGATTGTCTTCAACGGCGGCATTGAAACCCAGCAAAAGATCGGGACTGATTTCTCCCTGTTTGCAGGGCACAATCTTCACACTATCTGGAAGTTCTTTTCGCAACCATTGCTGCACTCGATTTTGAGCTTGTAAATCAACGCGATCAACCTTTGTTAATAACACCATATCGGCACAGGCTAACTGATCCTCAAACAGTTCCTCAATCGGAGTTTCGTGCTCTAAGCTATCATCCGCCTGTCGTTGGGCTTCCAGGGCATCTAAGTCACCCACAAACTGCCCGCTGGCAAGGGCTTCGCAATCCACGACCGTCACTACGCCATCCACTGTTGCCCCGGTGCGAATTTCGGGCCAGCGAAAAGCCTGTACCAAGGGTTTAGGGAGGGCCAAGCCAGAGGTTTCAATCAAAATGCAATCGAGGCGATCGCGTCTTTTTAATAACTCCTGCATTGTCGGCAGAAATTCTTCCTGCACAGTACAGCACAAACAGCCGTTCGCCAGTTCCAAAATATTATTATCCGGGTCTTCATCCTCATCACAAACGCGACATGATCGCAACAATTCGCCATCAATGCCGACTTCACCAAACTCATTTACCAGCACAGCAATGCGACGACCCTGGTTGTTTTGCAAGAGATGACGCACGATCGTGGTTTTTCCGACTCCTAAAAAACCTGTGACAACGGTGACTGGAATTTTCTGCATATTTGACTCCTGAAAGAAGGAAGAGAGGGAAGAGGAAATAGAGAGTAGGGAAGAAGGTGAAAAGACGTGTAGCAAGAGTTTGAGCTTGTTAACTGGTGCTAACTCTCATGGCTATAGCTATCAAGGCGAGCTGGTAATGGGGGTAAAACTGCGTGAATTTTTTGCTTAATGGTGATGGGGCGGTCCTTGTAAGGGACTTTGCCATCTGAGGAGTCCATATATTGATGACTGAACTGCAATAAATCGGGGACAGCATCGGTTGGAGAAAGTTGACTCAAGATAAAGGTGAGTTTGTTGGCAGCCATAAATGCTGCTAAACAGGCGCGATCGCAGGCACCCATGCAGCGAACCGATTGAAGTCGGATGCAATGGCTATTATCAATCGTTTTCAGTCCATCTTGAAGTCGATTAAACAGAGATTGTCCGTCACTTAAACTTGTTTGTTGTTCTTCAGTTTGTGAACATCGACAGAGAATACAGACGAGTAGCGTATCTTGTGCCATAGAGTTTCTTCTTCGTTCTCTTACCTGAGAGGGCGTTTGAAAAGGGGAGGGATGGTTAAAACTATCACGACAAACCCCAAAAACAGCCGCATTTATCAGTGTTCTGATATTTGTAGTAACGACTTTAGTCGTCCAAATCGCTAGAAGTCGGGACTTTAAGGCCTGCTCTAATGAATGGACGAACTCATCTGAGCAATCTGGTTTGACATTGACTGGATAGATTGTGCAGAATCATTTGCCCTGACTGCCCGAAACATGCCAAATCGACATAGACCGGCTCCAAATGCCAACCGCATTAGGAGGAATGTGGGCACTTCTCGCAAGGATTTAATCAACCCGATCAAGCCAAATCGAATGATTCCCTCTGGACGCACGATTCCCTGCCAGATGGAGTCGAGCCAAGAGGGTAAGGTTTCCGCTGTCCAGTCTGCTGTTATGACCGTTCCCTCAACCCATCCCGTTGCCTCTAAAAGTTCGGCAAAGCCTTCAATGCTGGCAAAGGCAGGATGGGACCACTGATCCAGAAGTTGCTGCATTACTAATTTTTCCCAGAAATTTAAGGGGGTACAGCGATCGTCCCGTTGATTCCAATCGGCGACCACTAGAATTCCGCCTGGTTTCAGAACCCGCAATAGTTCTCTGGCAAACTGCGCTTTATCCGGCATGTGCGGCCCTGCCTCGATCGACCAGACCACATCAAAACTGGCATCTGGAAAGGACAAAGCCAAAGCATCATCGATCTGAAACTGAACACTGAGATCCGGTGGGGTCAGTTCTTGGGCGCGTCTTACTTGCTGCGGACTGATGGTAATGCCAGTCACATGGAAGCCATAATCCCGTGCCAGAATGCGACTGCTGCCGCCAATGCCACAGCCTACATCCAGAACAGTAGTGCCAGGAGGAAGGCGATCAAGACCACCCCATCGCACCATTTCATGCACAAAGTCTTCCTTGGCTTTTAGGAAATCTTTTTTGCGAGGGGGCGTACCATAATGACCCAGGTGGATGTGTTCGCCCCAGTAGAACTCTAGAATGCCATCATTCGTCCAGTCATCATAGGAACGGGCGACGGAATCACCAGACTGATACTTGCGGGGAAAGAGTAGGTAGAGAATTAGTCCAAGTAGTAGTAAAGCCAGAGAAGCAGCAAGAGTAAGTAAGATGATGTTCATCATGGAAATGATTGGCTTAAGGGTTGGGGTTAGGTATTGTTTGCCAGAACGCAGATGAAGCTAACCACAGAGACACGGAGAACACAAAGGGGGAAATTACTGGTCTTGATCTGGGCGGCTGATGGGCGATCGCAGCCGGGCACACAATTGATACCATCGTTGGATCAGGAGTTGGGATAAGGATAGGGGTTGGGGTTGGGCAAGGACTGGCTGTTTGATAAAGGGATGAATAGAGGTCGGAATCTGTCCGGTGCGCTGTAGATAATATTTGAGCATAGGAGATTTCGACTGAAGGATATTGGTGGACGTGGGAATTGACCAATGAACTTATTTGCGACTCGGCTCTGGTAGCGGGCAGACGGTGGGTTGAAACTCTTCCCAACTTTTGCAGATCTGCTCGTAGCATTGGGGTGGCGTAACCGGGAGATTTTTCAAGTAGAAGAAGGTGGCATGGTTGAATGACTCCAGGAGAAACACCAGTTCTGTTGCGGGATTGTAAGAATCTACGGCTTCCAGAATGTGAGCATTCATGAAATGATGACGCAGAATGACCGTATCGGGAGCGGCTAACCAGGCGTTTAAGAAGGCTGCCAGGCGCGATCGCCGAATAAAGTAGGTGCGGAAAGATTCCCCCGCAAGGCTAACTGCCGGAGCATTGGTACTGCAAATCAGAGCACCTCGCTCTTCACCGAGATAACCTGCCCAGGCGTTGTAGCCGAGTACCAGTAGATTGGTCGCAATAAACTCCTGTTGCCAATCGACTAGTGGATTCATCGTCTCAGGTGTTTCGTCCATAAAACCTCCGGCGTGTATGAAAGCACTCTAGTTGAAACTCTGCCCAACGCCGCTTGACCTGCTCATGGCAATGGGGTGGAGTCATCTTGGGTTGCAGAAGGTTGATATCAATCGTCCCATTGCCCTGAATCAGAACGACGATCTCGTAGGCAGGATCGTAAGTGGCAACGGCTTGGAGCAGGGGGGCGATCGCTGCTGGTTCTAAGCCAGATTCCTGTAAATCGGAGCCAATCTGCACCTCTGGGATAAACCGTTGCGCAAACTGAACTCGTTCAACGTGCCAATTGATCGATATAGGAATCACATCTATGACTTTGCAGATCAGCACACCTCGCCCCTGGTGCAGATAACCATCCCAAGCCGCATATCCAAGCAACAGTAGATTCTGTTGGATAAAGTGGTTTTGCCAGTCTTCAGAACATCCCTGCCACACATCATGTCTGGGGTGCATTCACGTCCTCCCGCAGAATCTTGGCAGCCTCCACCATATTTTTGAGGGCAGGCATAACCTCTTCCCAGCGCCGTGTCTTGAGACCACAATCGGGATTCACCCAGATTTGTTCAGTGGGTAAATGTGCTAGGCCAGTTCTGAGCTGCTGAACCATCTGTTCAGTGCTAGGAATCGTTGGACTGTGGACATCATAAACACCGTTACCGACTTGATGTTTGTAGCCCGCACCTGTAATTTCAAATAGGGTCTCATTGTTGCTGCGGCTATTTTCAATCGACAACACATCTGCATCCAGCCGCTCAATGTGTTCAATAATGTCACCAAATTCGGAATAGCACATGTGCGTGTGAATTTGGGTTTCCGGCTTCGCAACCCCTGCCGCCAAACGGAACGCATCGACCGACCAAGATAGATATTCATTCCAACGTTCTGGCTTCAAGGGTAGTCCTTCCCGTAGAGCAGGTTCATCAATTTGCACCATCTTCGCACCAGCCGCTTCTAGATCTGCGACTTCATCTCGTAAGGTGAAGGCAATCTGCATTGCCTGTTCGCTGCGGGGAATATCGATGCAGGTAAACGACCAGTTGATCATGGTCACAGGTCCCGTCAACATTCCCTTCACAATCTTTTTCGTCAGCGATTGCGCCACCTTGAATTCCCGAATCGTCATCGGCTGGGTGCGGGCAACATCGCCATAAATGATCGGCGGACGCACACAGCGACTGCCATAGCTTTGTACCCAACCGTGTTCGGTAAAGGCAAATCCAGAAAGCTGCTGCCCAAAGAATTCCACCATATCTGTGCGTTCAAACTCGCCATGCACCAACACATCCAACCCAGCCTCTTCTTGGAATTGGATGCATTTGGCAATTTCGGCATCGATCGCCGCCTCGTACTCAGCTTGAGTAATTTCACCCCGTTTCAGCTTGACCCGCAGTTGCCGTACCTCTGAGGTTTGGGGGAACGAACCAATCGTAGTCGTTGGGAATGGGGGCAGGACGGGTTGGAGGTGCTTTCGTTGTTCGTAGGGCAGGGGGCGTTCCAAATCATTGACCGTCAGGTTTCGGAGGCGCTCTTGTACCGCTGGATTGACGGGGCTAAATTGCTCAAATGCCTGCCATTGCGTTTGCACGATCGCTAATTTGTCGCTCGGATCAGCCCCAGCCAGGGTATGTGCCAGAATGCCGATCTCTTCTAGTTTCTGCTCCGCAAAACCTAGGACATTACGCAACGGTTCTGGCAGCTTGGTTTCTCGCGTTGCATCGTAGGGCACAAATTGCAAAGAAGCAGACGGTTGGATTCGCAGGTTAGTTGTCGTACTTTGGATCTCCTCCAGGATTGACAACACTGAATCAGGGCGAATTTTCCAGATGTTTCGGGCATCTACAATTCCTACTCCTAGCTGCTTATCCGACGGGAAACCGTGCTGTTTCAATAACGCTAGATTGTGCCCACGGGTAAAGTCCAGACTGATGCCTGCCACAGGCAATTCCATCACCCAGGGATAGGCAGACCCCAGGTCATCAAAGTAGGTGACCTGGTGAATTGGCAAGCCGACTCGACTGAGCAAATCATAGGTTGACTGATAGATTTCTTTGAAGTTGTCGGCATCTCCCAGAACCAGAGCAGGTTCGTGAAGTTGTACCTCAACTACCCCTAGATTTTTTAGTTCACTCAACAGAACAAGATAGCGATCACACAAATCAGAAACCGCTTGCTCCAGGTTCACCTCTAGCCGACTCAACCGCAGCAGGGTGAGCGGTCCCAACACAATCGGAACAGCGCGATCGCCCAGTACCGTCTGAGCGCGGTGCACCGTTTCCAGGAAATCACCAAAATCGGCTGGTTGCAAAGGCTGGGTAATTTCGGGCACTAGATAGTGATAGTTCGTATCAAACCATTTGGTCATTTCCAGGGCAGGAATACCATCCTTGCCCCGCGCCATCCCGAAGTATTGCTCTAATTCTGTGAAAGACTGATACCGCTCTGGGATAATGCCAAGGCGAATGCTCCAATCCAAGACGTGATCGTACAAACTGGTATCGCCAATGCCAATGCGATCAATTCCAGCTTCGAGTTGTGTTTGCCAGTTTGCAAGTTCAACCGCTCGAATCGTTTGCAGCAAAGTTTCTACATCAGATTTACTGTTCCAAAAGGCCTCTAGCGCCTTTTTCACCTCTCGATTTTCCCCAATGCGGGGATACCCCAGCGTTGCAGTTTGAAGGGTCATCACTGTATCGTCCTGAATTCTATGAACAAACTAGGAAGCTGGCTGTCTCTCGATCCTGAAACAGCCCATATCTGAACATCCCGAAGGTGCCAATTTCGATTGCAAAATATCAACCAGCTACCCTTGCTCAGATAGCCGTATCGAAAGTTAAATTGTGCCTAACTCAAAGACAGTCAACTCAGACTGCGACGACCTTAAAATTCTGCCAAAGAGTCGATCTCGCAGCGTTTCGTAGAGAATCACAAAAGCTTGAAGTTTGCATCATCCGTACCTCGCAGATGTTGATGTAATGGGTTTACGACTCGGCGGGCATTCTGACTTAGAGAGTTTCTCCTCTCATCACAGCTGCGGGACAGCGGCAGATTCACACTGCACTTTCCCCCTTGCGTCTGATGGCTGCTCCCCATCAGAACCGATAGCACAGCAGAGCCTAACATGACTGAGGGAAACCAGCAAGATCCTCAAATCGCAATTAATGAAACTTATCCTGATTCTACAGATTCGCAACCAGGTTCAAGAAATAGCCTTCCAGAAACCTTGCGCCCTTCTCAAGTTACCCCTCCTAAGTCGATCTCAGCGTTGAACGGCACTGAAATGAACTCAGAACTAAAGTTCTGGCTCAAAGCTAAAGTCAGTTGAAACTGACTGAAACACAGGTATGTCAGAGTTTGAACCTGTTTTAACAGGTTTTTGCTTTGAGCCTGAGATTTATCTCAAGGCTCTTGAGTCAGTGCCATTCATCTCAGCGTTCGCTCTTACCTGCTCAGTTTTTCCCTAGTGTAGAGTTCGGATCGCTCAATTTCGGCATCTTGGAGAGACTAGAAACATTTTGTCAAGATGCTTGCAATATTTATTTACATTATGTTATATTTTATTACGTCAGATAAAACAAAAGGAGACATTATTATGGTTCGTGGACAGGTTATGGAAGAAGGTGGACGAGCAAATGTGTATGCCGTCGAACCCAAGATGTATGTCGATGACACTCAGAAGCTCGGTTTCAATGAATATGCTGAAAAGCTGAATGGACGACTTGCCATGATTGGTTTTGTCTCTGCACTGATTCTGGAAGTTGCCACTGGGCACAGTGTCATTGGCTGGTTGACAGGACTGTAAGGTATGCCTGCAAGGCAAGTTTGTCATGGAGTAAACACGACGCAATTTGGAGAGAATTCTCATGAAAACCGACTTTGATTTCCCAAACAAGTATTTGATTGGTCCCGTTGTCTTCAGACCGGACTTTAACGCTCAATCTGAAGTCATCAATGTAAATCAAGCCTGGTCACTGTTTTTCACGGCCGGCAAAGAAGATAAAGTGCTCGGCTTTAATGTGGAGACGGGTCGCTTTTTCACTAATTTACTGCTGGCTATGGGCGCAGCAGGAGTTTTGTGGGTAGTGTTGTTTAATAGGGTCGCGTAGGTGCTTTGTAATTTTGCTACGCCTCTCAAAAGCTCCCTGAAATCCCAGTTGGTTCTCCTGCTGGGGTTTCAATTTTAGCTGAATATGCTGAATATATCGTTGACTGAAACGGCGAATCAGAAGATGACTTCTACCGAGAAGAGCGACTCTTCAGAAGCATTCATTACGGCATCGTAGCGTTGTCGCTCAGTGGTGCTACGGTTCCAGTCGTCCAATTGCGTTCTGGCAGTTGCCGGAATGGTATAGCGAAGCATCTTTCCAGTTTTGCGATCGCGGATTTCAGCAATCCCGAACGTACCCTCTGGGCTGGTAGTCGTAGCAACTCGCAGTAAGTTTTGTCCAGGAGTTGAAATCGTCGCAATCATAATGCCATCTGCAACACAGGGACAGGGTGCGATCGCCCCACTGTAGTAGGTGACCTCGAGTGTACGAGGCATTGCGTTTAATCGTTGCATGGCATCCAAACCAATACGAATTCCCAGAGCAATGTAGGAACCAAAGCCACCGTGCACTCGCCGTCCCAGTTCTACCCACTGATCTGGTGTCTCGGTCGAACGATTTTGCTGAAATGTAAGTTGTTGATGATTCAGTAAAGCGGATTCGTCCTGGGTAAAATCGCGCAGTATGCCATTTGCAGCAGTCGCAATCTGACTTCCATCGAAACTCAACATCCCACACAGTATGGCTACCCAACCCAGAATATGCATGCTCTTAGTCACTTTGTAATCCTCAAATGCCCTTTGCCGGGATAGTCAAGCTGGATGCGGTCTGTTAAATTATGCCGAAGTGCAAAACCACAAGCAATCGGGTCAAACCATCCTATATGAAAGCAGACGAGCTTTTAGAATACTATCGATGGGGCGAGCGTGACTTTCGAGGAGTCAATCTGCGTGGTATTTCTCTTAGAGATGTCCGGCTGCGGGATGTCGACTTGAACTGCGCTGATTTGCGTGGCGCATCTCTGATGATCGTTGATCTAAGTGGTGCGAACCTGCATCAAGCGGATTTAAGTGGCGCATTCTTAATCCACTCTAATCTCAGTTTTGCTAACTTAACGCAAGCCAATTTAACAAAGGCATTTCTGATTCTGGCAAACTTGCATCACAGTTGTTTAACTGAGGCGAATTTGAGTCAAGCGAATTTGACGAAAGCCAATCTTTCTGAGGTGAATGGGTTTGCTGAAGCCATCCTAAATCAGACTGTTTCGACGGGAGCGTTACTGTTGCCAGGATCGCCACAGGCAGGTTTTAGACCATTGCACCACTTACAAAACTGGAAATTCCAACGCTGGAAGCTTTGGCGGTTGAGAGATTACCTCGGTAATCAAGAACTGGTATTAGCAGCCGTTGCATAAGGGGATAGGAGACAGGCTACTGCCTCTTACATCAGTTTCAAACGCATAAACTACTTAACTCCTAGCCCCTAGCCCCTTAAGGAGTGCAGCTAACTCAGCCCTTATCGTTTGGCTCTTTGGAATGCTAACGTGTTGCGTTCCCAGAACACGCTATCAACATAGCCCTGAATTGCAGGATCCATTTGTGCCAGTTCCAGCCGCCTTTCTGCTAGCAGGCAGTATTCCTCATCCATTTCAATTCCCAGATAGCGCCTGCCCAGTTTTTGGGCAACAGTTGAAGTGGTGCCGCTACCCAGAAAAGGGTCAAATACCCAATCACCGGGGTTGGTGCTGGCCAGGATTAGCTTGGCAATCAATTTCTCGCTCTTCTGAGTGGGATGGTCCGTGTTTTCTGTCATTGACCAGAAGGGGATGGTGATATCAGTCCAGAGGTTAGAAGGGTAAGTGTCCCTAAAGTTGCCTTGTTGAGTTGGTTGCCAATCCTTAGGAGTGCCATCTGCCAGACGATAGGGAGCGACTACTTTACGGCGAAGTTTAACGGCTTCAACGTTAAAGGTGTAGTTCTCAGACAGCGTACAGAACCAGATATCTTCACTGGCATTTTTCCAGTTTGTGCGCGAGCCACGCCCCTTTTCACGTTCCCAGGTAATGCGATTGCGAACGATGAAGTGAGCGGAAGCAACAGTGAAGATAGAGGCAGAGGAGAACCAGTCACCGCAGATGTAAATGGAGGCGGAAGGCTTCAGTAATGGAATGAATCTAGTTACTATCTCGTCTAGCCATTGGGTATAGGTTTCTACGGTTTGTCGGGTAAATTTCTGGCCATTGAATGCCTTATTGAGGTTGTAGGGCGGGTCAAGTAGCAACAGGTCTGCGAATTGAAGCGGCAGATAGTGAACCCAATCGAGACAGTTGCCATGAATCGTGGCCTGGGGTGGCTCAGCAAAACGGGTTGGGGGAGGTTCCTGCAATAGGCGGGGACGGAGGCGGGCGCGATCGCTCTCGGTCAACTTAAGGGTGCGGTTCATCGGTGCCCGGACAGGCTGACGAGTCGGAAAAACCTGCACCTGGGAAGTCCCCCCCGGTTTGTGTTGGAAATCCTCATTGGATTGACTGTCCATGAATCGCTGGATACAAGCCTCACCCAATTATTGCCCAACCCATTCAAAAAGGCGCAAATTGTTTGAAATTTTGCCTGGAGCTCCTACACTATGGGTATTGACAGCACAGCCTATATTTGCACGTTTATTTGTACGTTCTTGTATGAGTATTTCAATCGCTGACCTCCGGCTCAACTACACTCAGCAACAACTTAGTGAGGCGGATGTGGCACCTGACCCAATCCAGCAATTCCAACATTGGTTTGACCAGGCAGTAACTGCCCAATTGCCTGAACCGAATGCCATGACCCTGGCAACTGCTACTGCAGCAGGGGTTCCCTCCGCTCGGATTGTTTTGTTAAAGGGAGTTGATGAACGTGGTTTTGTCTTTTACACCAACTATGAGAGCCGCAAGGGAAGGGAACTGTCAGAAAATCCGCAGGCAGCTCTGGTTTTTTTGTGGCAGGCATTGGAACGGCAGGTGCGAATTGAGGGAAGGGTTGAGCAGGTTTCGGACGAAGAAGCGGATGCTTATTTTCACAGCCGCCCGCTGGAAAGCCGCTTAGGTGCCTGGGCTTCCAATCAGAGCCAGGTGATCCCGAACCGTGAGGTGCTGGAGCAACGGTTTCAAGAGCTTCAGGAAAAGTATCAGAATCAGGAAGTCCCCCGCCCACCCTATTGGGGCGGCTACCGCGTCATCCCCCACTGGCTTGAGTTCTGGCAGGGCCGCCCCAGTCGCCTCCACGATCGCCTGTGTTATCGATTGAAGGGGAATCAATGGATAATTGAACGGTTAGCCCCCTGATTCGACCTGCTGGGGCAGTAATTTCAGCAGTAACTTTACAATAGCGATGGCTCTCCTGAGAGTTTGGCGATCAGCCTTCGATTATCACCACAACAAAACCGATGTCTCAGGAATTTTCTTTTAGATAAAGAGTAGCTTACGCTACTCTTTCACCGGTAAGCCAGGAGAACCATAGCGATTATTGAGTTTGTGCAGGGGCAGATTGTGGTGCCTTGAGCGCAAGGGTTTCAATGAATGCGATCGTTTGGGGGCTTTCTGATAGCCACACCTTCCGGTTTGCAATTATCTGGTTTAAGTGAGATTCAATGGTCTCTGGGGTCAACAGAACTCCAAAATCATTGGGTACTTTTTCTTTCCCATATCCCAGCATTCGATTCAACACTAGATCCCCGACTTCTTTAGTGTAATGAGAGTTATCCCAGTAATGTCTCATTCCATCGTGAATTGGCTCTGTAGTAATCGTGTTATAGCCAGAAAAATCCCACACAGGAGTGATCTTAACTACCTCTCGCTTCCAGTCTTCAAACTTTGACCAATGTCCCGCTACTCGTATGGCTTCAAATTGCGTTGCATGGGAAGGTGAAATAAATACTTTCAAATCAATATTTCTTTGTTTGCAAATTTCAACCAGAGTACGAAGATCAGCTAGATAGGCTTGCGAAAGTTGAAATTTTTTATAGTATTCTGCTGAATTCAAATACTCAGAAAGGCTCTGTTCAAACCGAACAGTCATCGGTTCTCTAACTTTTCCTCCATAGACATACCGCATTCCATGTGGAGCATAAAGGTAAAAAGCATCCGATTGGAAGCTTGCCTCTATTGTTTCAAGGCTGGCAGTTAAAGCCCCAAATGAAAGAGTTGTTGCCAGCAGGTCTTTCGGCTTATAAAAATGCTTGCCTAATCGACCGTCAACAAAATCGGGTGAATTGGTCTTATACTTATTGAACATGAAAAAGTCAATCCCGATTACAACTTGCTTGAGATTCGGTTGGTTAGCCAGGGCATGTTCAAAATAACGCCTTACCTCATACATATTCGGACCAACCAACCCCAGGTTGTAAGCTGGTTGAACTCTTGAGAAAGCTGGATGTGTTGGATCAAGTCCGAGATCAGTTCTAGATGAACCAAGTAAAATTGCTTTAGGTTTTAGGCGAATAATATTTGCGGCTTTAAATAGCCTGACGTTACTGAATTGCCGAGGTTTGAGATCATTCAGTCGTTGAATTTTTGGTGTGCCAATAACACCGTAGGGATCAATCGCAGCATTCACTAACCCCACTGCTGCTGAACCCATTATAGTGATCGCAAAGACCATCCAGTTAAACCGAAGATAGCGTTTCATACTGCTCTAGTAACTAGTTTCTAGAACTGAAAATACAAAAATTCAGAGACTCGATTCAGTGAGATCAGGCAGAGTGTAGCAATGCTACCTAAACTAATTGCCCACAGCCGTGAGGGTTGAAGTCGCTGAACAATTTGTTGTGTATTGGGTAACCAAACAACCACCACCAGAAGTAATACCAGCACCATCACTCCTTGTTTATAGTCTGATGGTAAGTAAGAGAAACCTGTAAACTCAACCTCCTGATAACTCAACCAGGGCAACAAGGTCTGGAATGTCTCAGGCAGGCTGATTCCATTCATCCCCAGCATTGCTCTTATCATTTCTAGTGCTTCATCTAAACTAGAAGCTCGAAAAATGACCCAGCTAAAAACAACAGCATTAAATGTCAAAAATCAGGCTAGAAAAGTTGGCAATTTGATTCCAACTTTTCGCCAACCATGATTGATTGTCAAAAACAGCCCATGTAAACCACCCCAAATTATATAAGTCCATCCTGCACCATGCCATAGTCCACCCAGTAGCATAGTGAGGAGTAAATTAATATATCGACGTAATTCTCCTTTGCGATTGCCTCCCAGCGGAATGTATAAATAATCCCGCAAAAAATTAGATAAGGTAATATGCCAGCGTCGCCAGAAATCAATAATAGAAGTTGCTTTATAGGGAGAATTAAAATTGATTGGCAACCGGATATTAAACATTAGTCCCAGACCAATCGCCATATCGGAGTAACCGGAGAAGTCGAAATATAGTTGGAGGGTGTATGCGATCGCACCGAACCATGCCTCTATTAAGGTAACATCAGATGCATGGCTGAACACCGTATTAACCCAAGGCGAAATCGAATCGGCAAGTAAAACCTTTTTAGCCAATCCCAAAATAAAAAATGCCAAGCCTATTGCTAAATTCTTATGGGAAAAAACAAAATTTCGTAGCTTCTTGAATTCCGAAATCAACTCATTGTGGCGTAGAATAGGACCTGCAATTAACTGTGGAAAAAAAACAACAAATAGAATGTAGGCAGGAAAGCTATAGCAACTTTTAGTTTCACCCCTATAGGAATCAACCAGGTAGGCAATTTGTGTAAAGCTATAAAAGGAAATTCCTAACGGCAGAGTAATATCAGGAACAAGGAAATTTATTTGAAAAATGTGATTGATAGAACTAACAATGAAAGCAGCATATTTGTAATAGCCTAATATTGTTAAATTAAAGCCAATACCCAACCACAGAAGTGCTTTAGATAATTTAGTCCCAGACTTTACAAGACCTAACCAGTGACCAACAAGGAAATTACCTGTTATGGAAATGAGTAGCAGTGGAATATAGGATGGATTCCAATACCCGTAGAATACAATTGAACTAAAAATTAGCCAGTAAGTTGCAGCTTTTAAGAGCCGAAATTTCGCCAAGCCAAAAAAGACGCTCGCCGTTATCGGTAAAAAACAAAGGATAAATTCGTAGGAATTGAATAGCAAAGCTGCTTCACTCCTTTCCCAACAGGATTGACAGAAGTAAACAATAACTGAGTGAACAGGTAGACCATGAGTTCAACACTTTAAGTGTATTGAACATCACCTGATGCCAGGTTTTTAACTATCAATTAGAAAATGCAAAATGGAGGATTGGCTTTCAGACTTAACTTGAGGGAAAGAGATTGGTAGGGAACGCAATTAACTATGTCAATCCACTGACTGAGTCTGATCTCGACTGGTTTGATCCAGATTTATTTTCGCTTATGGGACACTGGCCACTAGCCTTACTGAATGATTTTAAGCTGGAATGTCTCGCTGTATGCTGCGGTCACTAAAAGCCAATATCAGCAAAGGCATTATGGTCGAGCCACATAGAGTAATTG
>JAIMBL010000125.1 GCA_023511615.1 Leptolyngbyaceae cyanobacterium HOT.MB2.61 | reverse complement strand
GGGTTGTTGCCCCTAGGCGGGGGGGGTGAAACCCTCTCTACCCCCAAAACCATTTTTAATTTAATTGCACCCAGCTACTTAACAACTAACAACTAACTGCATCACTTTTCCTATGTTAGAAGCCTGTATATTCACAACCATATTATGTGGATTTTTCGGCATTGTTTTTAAGAAGAATCTGGTGATGAAAATTATCTCAATGGATGTCATGAGTACGGGGGTGATTGCCTATTACGTGCTGATTGCATCGCGGAATGGTTTATTGACACCGATTCTTTCAGATGTCAGGAAGGGGGATTACGCTGACCCGGTACCCCAGGCCGTGATCCTGACAGCGATCGTGATTGGCTTTTCAATTCAGGCACTCATGCTGGTTGGTGCCATGAAGTTGGCGCGTGACAATCCAACTTTGGAAACCAGTGAGATTGAGCAAAGCCACAAGTCATGAGTACCCTGACCATTATCTGGATTGCACTGCCATTTTTTGTGGGGTTTACCGGCTACATGTTCCCCCGACTGAATCGCTATCTGGCGTTGGGGGTGGCGATCGCCTCTGTAGTTTATGCACTCTTGCTCTTCACTCAGCCGCCGCTGACCCTGCAATTACTCGATAGCTTCAGCGTTACCCTCCAGGTCGATTCGCTCAGTGGCTTCTTCATCCTGACCAATGCACTGGTGACCACGGCCGTTCTTCTTTATTGCTGGAACAGTAACAAGACCGCCTTTTTTTATATGCAGACCCTCATTCTGCATGGTAGCGTCAATGCGGCCTTTGCCTGTACTGATTTCATCAGCCTGTATGTGGCATTAGAGGTACTGAGTATTGCGGCTTTCCTGTTGATTGCCTATCCACGAACCGATCGTTCCATCTGGGTGGGGCTTCGCTATCTCTTCGTCAGCAACGTTGCCATGCTGTTTTACCTGGTGGGTGCTGTGCTAATCTACCAGACGAGCCATTCCTTTGCCTTTACTGGCCTGCGCGGGGCACCCCCAGAAGCCTTTGCCCTGATTTTTTTGGGACTGCTGGTCAAAGGCGGAATCTTTGTATCGGGCCTGTGGCTACCGTTGACCCATTCCGAGTCCGAAACCCCTGTTTCAGCACTGTTATCGGGGGCGGTAGTGAAAGCGGGAGTTTTGCCGCTGGTGCGCTGTGCCCTGCTGGTGCCAGAGCTGGATCCAACTATTCGTATCTTCGGGGTGGGAACGGCTCTGCTGGGAGTGGGGTATGCCGTTTTTGAAAAAGATACCAAACGGATGCTGGCGTTTCACACCGTTTCGCAGTTGGGTTTTATCCTTGCGGCCCCAGAGGTGGGCGGTTTTTATGCCCTGACCCACGGCCTGGTCAAATCAGCCCTGTTTCTGATTGCAGGGATTCTTCCCAGTCGCAACCTCAAGGAACTGCAATATCAGCCCATCCATACACCAATCTGGATTGTGCTGGTGGTTGCCAGCTTCTCGATTTCAGGCTTTCCGCTCCTGTCTGGGTTTGGGGCAAAGGTGCTGACAATGAAAAGTCTGTTGCCCTGGCAGGTGATTGGTATGAACCTGGCCGCATTCGGGACAGCGGTTTCCTTTGCTAAATTCATTTTTTTGCCCCACGGGAAGGATGAACAGCCCCATATCACGTTCGATTTCTGGGCTGCCATGATGCTGTTAATTGGTGGGCTGATCCTGGCTAATGTAGCCTATTACGAGGCGTATACGGTTGCCAATATCGTCAAACCCCTGGCTACAATTTTTCTGGGCTGGCTGGCGTATTTTTTGATCTTTCGCCACACGATTCTCAAGCTGCCAAGGTTGCTGGAGCAATTTGATCACCTGATCGGCATGATGAGTTTGATGTTGATCTTGCTGTTCTGGATGGTACTAGCATGATCGGATATCTCAATCTGCTACTGCGACTGGCGATCTGGTTTTTGCTTACGGCCAATTTAAGTGTGGCCAATATCATCATTGGGGTGTGTATTGCGCTGCTGCTGCCTCCCCGTTATACCAATCCAGGGCCACTCAAGGACTGGTTGCGCGTGTTCTGGAAAATCCTGGTGGCGATTCCGCAAGCCTATCTGGAAGCATTTGAATTGATCCTTCGACCCCATACCCAGGAAGACGTGACGTTGAAGCGGGTGAAACCGGAGCGATCGCCCGGTCTGATTTTCCTGGATATTTTTCTAATCACATTTACTCCTAAAACGATTGTCCTGAAATACCACGAAGCAGGCTGGTACGAAGTCCACTGGGTGAGGCGACGGAAGTGATGAATCTAATGCTGATTGCGATGATCCTGGCTTTGCTCATCCCCATTTATGAAGCCTGGCAGGATGAGGACATCTGGCAGAAAATGCTGGCATTTGCCAGTGCGGCGACCAAAACATCAGTGATGATTCTGGTTGTCTCTGTCTTACGGGATGACTGGATGATTGGGGTTGTTGGGGTGATCATCCTGAGTGTGGGCAATGCGGGATTAATGTTGCTGGCACACCTGATCAAACGGATGAGTGAACAATGATCCATCTTCTCAGCAATTTCTGTATCGGCCTGGGAATTGTTTTCTGGTTTTGGGGGACGTTTCCCCTGCTGGGCAAGCGGTCAGTCCTATTCAAGCTGCACAGTCTTTCGGTTGCTGATACCCTCGGTTCTATGAGCATCATCTTTGGCCTGCTGCTAAAGATTCCTAGTGAGTGGTCATTACTTGTACTGGCGCTTATTTCTCTGGCAATCTGGAATACGGTGCTGGGTTATGTACTGGCCTATTGCTCCAGTAGTGGAGGTAGGGATGAACGATAGTTACGTTTACATCATCGTTGCCCTGCTGCCACTGGTAGCCTTTATGCTCATGCTTCAGGCCAATCCTTACAATGCTCTGGTAATTCGGGGCATTTTGGGAGCAGTCGCTGCCCTGGTCTATGCCGTTTTGGGAGCTGCCGATGTGGCGTTAACCGAGGCACTGGTGGGAACCATGCTGGCGATTACCCTCTATGCGGTGGCGGTACGTTCATCACTTGTAATCCGATTGGGGGTGTTAAAAGATGATTGGCTGGAGGCAGAAAGTGATCCGGACGCGGCCCCAGTCGATCGGCCATCCTTGACCCAACTGATTACTCACTTCCGAACCATTGCCAGGCGGTATCATCTGCGGCTGGAACTTATCCCTTATCCAGATTTGCAGTCTTTAAATCAAGGATTGACGGAGAAGGAAGTTCATGTCACCTGTAGTCCGCGATCGCCCCAGCCAGAGCACAATTCCAAAACTGATGAGGAGAAATCACCCTCCTACTACACCGTCACTCGCATCCGCCGCCTCTATGACATCCTGCAAACAGAACTGTCATCACCCACGATTTGCCTGACCTATGTTGCTCCCCCAGATACAGGAGAGAAGCACTGATGAAATGGCTCTACATTCCCGCCGGGATTGTCCTGTTGATTAAATTTCTGATCCTGCCAAACCCAATCGTAGACACTCCCGATCTGGCGATTGTGGAAACGGTTGTCAGGGAGAGTGGAGTGCCCAATGCCGTGTCGGCCATCATTTTTAGAAATCGTCTGTACGATACGGTGTTTGAAGTCATCGTTTTTACGATCGCCATCATGGGTGCCCATTTTCTGCTGGCAAATGAGAGACCCTTCTGCACCATCTACCAGTTCACCGACCAGCCTTCGATTGTACTGGCGCGACTGGGAGCCACTATCGCGGCGATCGTCGGGATTGAACTGGCCATTCGGGGGCATCTCAGCCCAGGGGGTGGGTTTGCGGCTGGAGTGGCAGGTGGAACGGCGATCGGTCTGGTCGCCATTACCTCCGCCTCTGAATGGATGGAATCCATCTACCAGCGCTGGCACGCTGCGACCTGGGAAAAAATTTCAGTACTGGTTTTTATTGTCCTGGCAGCACTAACGCTAATCGGCCTTGAACTACCCCACGGTGAGCTGGGTGCCCTGCTGAGTGGCGGAATAGTTCCTATCCTCAACATTCTGGTGGCCATCAAAGTTACTCTGGGCTCGTGGGCAGTGATTCTGGTCTTTATTCGTTATCGTGGATTGTTGTGAATGAGCCACCTATATACCCTCTACTCACCCCTGCCCAACAGCAGGTTTTCCCCTGGATTGAAAACTACATTGCTCAGCACCGAATTGCACCCACCCATCGAGACACCCTTGTAGTTACAATGCAAAAAGTTCTCTAGCACTGTTTATGCCCATCACCAAACAGCAAAAAGGATATCCCTTTTCGGGAATGACTCAAGATCGGGTCAATAGCTACTCTGCCTTCTTAAAGATTGCTGGCCGACACAGGTTTCCAAAAGCTTTGACCCGTTGATACTAGAGCACCCGATTGAACGCCTCCTTGAACAAGCTAAACTTCTGTAAGTCAATATTGGTAATGGTTCTAGGGAACATGCTTAGGCACTGGCAACTGGGCTAGGGTTCAAGTAGATGTTTGATACAATCCTATGACTACCTCAGCCCAAGAAATTCTCAATAACTTTGATCGGTTGCCTGATACAGAGCAATTAGAGATTGCGCTAGAAATCTTGCGGCGAATTGTTAATTTTAATTTTCCACTTTTGACAGACGAGGCTTTAACCTTAAATGCAGAGGAGTTATTCTTAGCCTTAGATCAGCAAGAGCCAGATTATGAGTAGCCCCCTCGCGGTGAAGTGTGGTTGGTAGATCTGGGCTATGTTGCAAAGGTTAGGCCATGTCTAGTGGTTAGCATTCCAGTTCTAGTGCAAGATAGAGCTTTGGCAACACTGGTTCCTCACACGACAAGTCCAAGAGGTTCCCGCTTTGAGGTTGATGTGAAAGTCAAGTTTTTGAAACCGGGAGTCTTTGATGTTCAGAGTCTTGTTACCCTTCCCAAGGCTAAAAGTTGTTGAGGAAATTGGGTGAATTGGACTCAGAGCAGTTATCCCAGGTTGAAGATGTTTTGCTTTTCTGGCTGGGGTTCAAGGATATGAACTTTGACGAAGAGTCGTAACAGTTCAAAAATCATTACGATTCGGGCACTACCTGGACGATTTTGCCCTATTTTCGGATGACCGGGTTTTGCAAGATGGCAGAGAAATGACGCGATCGCTGCAAAGCTGGGAAGCCCACCTCAAACATGGCCACACTTGGCAATTGCGTCAGCAGATCTTCACCTCGCTTGATCAAACAAGGGGGTGAAGACGGGGGAGGCACTTCCGGCTGTTGCGCGGTGGTTCCTGGATCTTCATTCCGAGGAATTGCTGTTCTGCCTATCGCTTGCTTATCACTAAACTCTCAGGAGAGCCTAAGCTGGTGACAGGATTCGAACCTGCGACCGGCTGATTACAAATCAGCTGCTCTACCGGCTGAGCTACACCAGCAAATCCATATCGCTAGATAAGGATAGCAAATTCTGGTCTTGATTGCAGGGGCGATCGCAAGGGAGTGATGGGATGGGGCAAATGGGTGGATGGGTGCCGCCTGTCGCCTGCTCCCTTTCGCCTCACTGCCATCACCCTGCTCAGGCTGCATCAGCCACAGGATTGGATTTACGTTTGGGCAGCAGCTTGAGCGATCGCTGGGCAACACTCATGAGCGTGGTTAGAAAGTCTGGACGCAGCAACCGCTCGTCGTATTGGCTCATCCGTTTAGCGTTTTCCTGAATGCAAACTTCCAGGAATTGGTCAAGGGTCAGATTGAGGGTAAAGGCTTTCACCCCGGTTGCGGTAAAGCCTTTTTTGTTGCCGTTCTTTTTCTTCTTCCTGGTAACGCCGCTCAGATTGTCCAGTCGGCGCTGGAGGGCACCTGTATACTGCCACAGGGAGTTGAAGGGACGCAGCCAACCTTTTCCTTCCTGAACTTGCTTGTAGGCAATCCAGTTAATAAAAAACACCATGTGGCGGGCTTCTTCGTCCAGGATAGGGTCAAAGATGGTAAAGAAGGCTTCAGGCATCAGCCCTGCCTGGCGAGCAATTTCAAACAAGCCGAAAGCAAAAAAGGAGTCGAAACATTCGCCATAGCCAAATTTGATGAAAGCGGGTTCCAGATTGTCAGGAATCTGACGTTCGGGCTTTGCAGGAAGGTTAACGCTGTAGCGATGAATCAGGTACTCAATCACCCGACCATGACGGGCTTCTTCTTGACCCTGGAGAGCGATCGCGTCTCGAATCAGTGGGTCTTGCACCGTCGCCGCATAGACCTCCAGCATCTTGCCTGCTTTCTTTTCTGTTTGCAACGCTTCATCCCAGAAGGGAATTCCCTGCAAGCGCTCCAGAGTCGTACTGTCTAACTGGGGCCACGGCAACTGCTCCGCCTCGTAAAGACGGTGGCTCTCCATGAACCACTGGCAAAATAGCTGTTTGTGTTCTTCAGACCCTATTTTCATACTTCACTCCCCACACCAGGCAATCCTAACTAAAGAATTTAGCGATTGCCTCTCCAAGTTTAGCTTGTTCAATCTTCTAAAAGCTACGCTATCAGGGAAGAACGGCCTTTCCTACCAGCAACCATAGTCAAAACGGTAGGATTGCAAATGAAGTAAGTTCAAACAGCAACCTGATGTGAAAAAAGCATTTGTCACAGGCGGAACGGGGTTTGTCGGTGCTAATTTAATTCGGTTACTTCTCCAGGAAAATTATTCTGTGCGGGCGCTGGTTCGTTCTGGCAGCCGACTCAGTAATTTACAAGACCTGGATGTGGAACTGGTCGAGGGAGATTTAAACCATCCCGACTTGTGGCGGCAGATGGTTGGGTGCCAGTATTTGTTCCATGTAGCTGCCCACTACTCCCTCTGGCAAAAGGACCGGAATGTTTTGTATCAAAGCAATGTGTTGGGTACCCGGAATGTCCTGGCAGCTGCACAGAAGGTGGGGATCGAACGGACAGTGTATACCAGTTCGGTCGCGGCGATCGGGGTAAAGGAGGACGGGATCGCTGATGAAACCTATCAAAGCCCGGTCGAGAAACTGATCGGGCATTACAAAAAGTCTAAATACTGGGCAGAGCAGGAGGCTGTAAAAGCGGTTCAGGCAGGGCAGGATGTTGTGATTGTCAATCCCTCCAGCCCAATTGGCCCCTGGGACATCAAACCAACCCCTACAGGAGATATCATCCTGCGCTTTCTCCGCCGCCAGATGCCGGCCTATATTGAAACCGGGCTCAACTTCGTCCATGTGGAGGATGTGGCAAGGGGGCATTTACTGGCATTACAGAAAGGAAGGAGGGGCGATCGCTACATTCTGGGTCATCAAAACCTTACCCTCAAGCAATTGCTGGATCAACTGGCAGAAATTACCGCTCTTCCTGCCCCCCAGCGAGCGATTCCAGCCTGGGTTCCCCTTACCATTGCCTTTGTTGATGAAGAGATTCTCACGAAATTCGGAAAAACCCCTACGGTTCCTGTAGATGGTGTTCGAATGGCAACACAAAAAATGTTTTACGACGCTTCAAAAGCTGTTAAAGAACTGGGGTTACCCCAAACCCCCATCCCGACAGCCCTACACGATGCCGTAAACTGGTTTGTAAAATATGGTTACGTAGCTGGTAGACCTAACAAGGTAATGATGAGTGGCGCTAGCCACCATCATTAACAACTTAAAAATCATTACGATTTGGGCACCACCACGTAGCTTTATAGAGATGAGGGATGTGTAGTGATTGTTTGTAGTGATTGATTGTTAGAGATGTCGCAGGTGATCAGGGGTAGAGACGATTAATTCATCAGGAATTTCTGACTCCTACTCCCTACTCCCTATTCCCTACCCCCTACCCCATCCAGTGGTTTTCAGTTGAGGAGTTAAACGGACATGGCAGTTCACATTCAGCAGGCGATCGAGGTTGGTAAGTATATTGTCAGTCAGCGACTAAAAGGGCGTAAAAAATATGCCCTCACCCTGATGCTGGAGCCCCTGTTTCGTTGCAACCTGGCCTGTTCTGGTTGCGGTAAAATTCAGCACCCCGTTGAGGTTCTAAAGCAAAACCTGACCCCGGAGAAATGCTTTGCCGCAGCCGAAGAGTGTGGAGCACCTGTTGTTGCAATCCCCGGTGGCGAACCCCTGCTTCACCCCCAGATTGATGAAATTGTCCGCGGACTGGTTGAACGCCGCAAGTTCGTCTACCTCTGTACCAATGGCATTCTGTTAGAAAAAAGCCTCGACAAATTTGAGCCTTCCCCTTACTTTGCCTTCAGCGTTCACCTGGATGGATTGCGAGAACACCATGACAAATGCGTAGACCGCAAAGGTGTATTTGACATAGCAGTTAAGGCAATTAAGGCCGCCAAAGCCAGAGGCTTCCGTGTTACCACCAACACCACCGTCTTTGAAGGCACCGATCCCAGGGAAATACAGGCATTTTTCGATTTCCTGACCGACTTGGGAGTTGATGGCATGATGATTTCCCCTGGCTATAGCTACGAGTGGGCACCAGATCAGGAGCATTTCCTCAAGCGCGAACAGACCCGTGCCCTGTTTCGAGAGATTATGGCTCCCTACAAAGCCGGAAAGAAAAACTGGAACTTCAACCACAATCCTCTGTTCCTGGACTTTCTCACCGGGGAGAAGGATTACGAGTGTACCCCCTGGGGCATGCCCAGCTACAGCGTATTGGGATGGCAGAAGCCCTGCTACCTCCTGAATGAAGGCCACTACAAAACCTATCGCGAACTTCTGGAAAACACCGACTGGAACCAGTATGGGCGCAGCAGTGGCAACCCTAAATGCCAGGATTGCATGGTTCACTGTGGTTATGAACCCACCGCTGCTGCCGATGCCATGGAACCCCAAAATATGATGCGGGCCCTGGGCAGTGTGCTGAGCCTGAGCCGCTAGCTTTGCCCCTGACCTACCGAGTTTGCGTTGACTACCCTTTTGCCTGTCGCCCGTCGCCTGTTGCCCATAACTATAGCGGTAGCCATTGTCGTTAGGACGGGGTGCAGGGGTGGAAACCCTGGCTGGGGGCGAAGCCCCCACTCCCTCTCTAATTCCAATGTCCTAACGCACCTGCGTAAAGCTATATCTAGGCTGCATGTTGCCGATACCACTCGATAGTGTTCCTTAAACCTTCTCTGAACTCAGTCTGAGCCACGAAACCAAATCCCTGCCTGGCTCGTTCAGTGTCCAGGCAACGGCGGGGCTGACCGTTTGGTTTGTCGGTTTCCCAGACAATCTCCCCTTCAAATTCCATCAGTTCACAAATCAGATGGACCAGGTCCCGAATCGAAATCTCATACCCGGTTCCCAGGTTCACTGGTTCTGGGCTGCTGTATAACTGCGCTCCCATCACAATCCCTCGTGCTGCATCTTCGACATATAGAAACTCGCGGCTCGGACTGCCATCGCCCCAGACTGGAATCTGCCGTTCCCCCTGTTGCTGCGCTTCGTATACTTTGCGAATCAGGGCCGGAATCACATGGGAACTGCGGGGGTCGAAGTTGTCTTCCGGCCCGTACAGGTTGACTGGCAGGAGATAGATGCCATCAAATCCATACTGCTGCCGATAGGACTGGAGTTGCACCAGTAAAGCTTTCTTGGCAATGCCATAGGGCGCGTTGGTTTCCTCCGGGTAGCCGTTCCACAGGTCTTCTTCCTTGAAGGGAACGGGGGTGAATTTAGGATAGGCGCAGATGGTGCCGATGCAGACGAATTTTTGCACTCCCGCCTGATAAGCGGCGTGGATCAGTTGAGCGCCCATCATCAGGTTGTCGTAAAACAACTCCGCCGGTTTTTCCCGGTTGAGGCCAATGCCACCGACGTGGGCAGCGAGGTGGACGACGAGGTCTTGCTGGTCTACGGCGCGCTGGCAGTTTTCCATCTGGCGCAGGTCGCACTGGTGCGATCGCGGCACGGTAATTTTTTCTGGGTCTGCCCCAGCCAGGCACAGTTGTTTGACCACCTGTTTGCCCAGGAACCCCGAACCACCTGTTACGAGAATACGTTTGCCCTTCAGATCAAATTGGGTTGAAGTCATTATCGAGATACCTTGATTGCGTGGTACGAGAGTTCTGAATCAGTTCTACGCCCCAGTCAAGTGCAAACCGGAATCATACCGTTTTGAGCCCTGGAGTGGATGCCCCTTAAGGAAGAGGTTCAGAAAAGGAGTAGGAGTAGACGGGTGGACAGGACTGCTAGCGGGCAAACATGGCCTTCATACGGGAACCGAGGGGGGCTCGAATCCTTTGAGAATAGAAAGAGGCTGAATGCTTACCCTGGGCGCATTCCTGGGCAAAGGTAATCAGGTGATGGCTCACCAGACCAATATGAATCAGGTTCTCGATTTTGCCTGCCTTAAGCTTGGGGCCCGCCATCTTCCAGAAGGTCTTGCGGTAGTTGCTGAAGATTCCGATGCGGATAACCAGGTTGCCCAGAATCCACAGCCCCTTGCGAATATTTTTCCTGGATACCCGCGCCGGACTCAGGGGCGGCTTAATCCGGTTGGGATAGGTGTGTTGCATATTGTAGGCAAACCGCTCGTAGAGAAATTCTGGCTCGTAGGCCGTGGTAATGACCGTGCGCCACATTTCCAGTACCTGTTCATAGGGGAGCAGAAATTCCACGTTGGAGTCCCGACTTTCATCAAAGTTGAGCCGCCCTTCTGCCTCCAGTCTGCGCCAGAGGGGAGTTTTGGGCAGTGCATGGAGCAGGTTGATGGTGAGCATGGGAATCTGGGAGAGGCGAATGAATTCCAGGATGCGATCGCCCGTATCTGGAGTATCAGTATCCAGTCCCATGATGATGCCGGATACCACTTCCATGCCATAGCTGTTGAGCGTCTTGATCGCATCCAGAATGGACAGGCCGCCCATGAGATTCTGCTGCTTGGAAATGGACTTGAGGGCATCTTTGTCGGGCGTTTCAATGCCGCAGAAAACTGTGCAGAAGTAGGCTTCTCGCATCATTTCCAGCAGTTCTTGGTTCTGTGCCAGGTTGAGAGTGGCTTCGCAGGCAAATTGAACGGGATAACCGTTCCGCTTTTGCCAATCAATCAAATACGGCAGAAGTTTCAGGGCGGCGCGGCGATCGCCCACAAAGTTATCATCCACAAAATACACCGCCCGCAAGTTTCCCGAAGCCAGCATTGCATCCAGTTCAGCGATGATCTGCTCCGGTTCCTTAAGGCGAGGATTTCGGCCATAAAGTTCAGGAATGTCGCAGAACTCGCAGCGATAGGGGCATCCACTCGAATACTGCACATTGCCGATGAAATACTTATCCAGGTCAATCAGGTAGTATGCCGGAATTGGAAATTCATTCAGCGGTAGCCGCTCCTTCGTCTCAAATCGAATTTGCTGGGCAGGGCGTTCCGAGTGCAGGTCGATGTATTCAATCATTCGGTCCATGGCATCGCCCAATTCACCAATGTGGAGCAGGTCAAAATCCGGGTAGTATTCAGGACAACCAGAAACCGAAGGACCTCCCAGGGCTGTCAGCTTGCCATAGCGGTGGGCAATTTCGTTGATGCGATTGATTTGGGGACGTTGGATGTGCATTCCGCTGACAATAACGGCATCCGCCCAGCGATATTCAGCCGGTTTTGCTGGTCGAATGTTTTCATCCACGAACCGCACCTCCCACTCCTGCGGCAGGTAAGCAGCCGCTACCAGAATTCCCTGAGGCGGCATAAATGCTTTTACTCGCCCCAGGAGCGGGTAGGCATTGTTAAAGGTGCCAAAGGAAGGACTGTATTTTGGAAATACGCAAAGAATTCGGCGATGATTAATCGGAACGTAACGCGGTTTTCCAGGGGCCCTTTCGGGAACGGGTTTTTCAAAATCCTTTAAAGTCGCCGTCATTCAAACGCTTCCTCACTCACAGCACAAGACTTCTTGATAAAGAATTACCAAACAAAATTGGCCTTCTAAATGGCCTGCGATAGCTTTACAGAAAGCACCTGATGTCACTCTAAGCAAGTTCACTAGTCAATGGCAAGATATCTCAGAATCGGCAAGTAAGTAACCTCTTCGTACAAGAGCTAAATCGGCTCTTCTGAACGTTTGATGATAAGCTACCCTTTTACCGGCAAGCCAGGAGAACCGCTAAATCATCCTCAGAAATTAATCTTCAGAAATTAGCTTAATCTCAGCATCGGTTAATCCTGCGAATTGATTCCTGATCTTGAATAGAAGATGTCTTGCCTGTTAACTGTTAATACTGTTAACAACGTTATCGTTACGCCGCTTCGAATCTTATTGCCTATGATCAGGGCATAGGTTCAGGTTGATTCCATGCAGTTTATTGATCAGGCAGAAATCCAGGTGCAGGGGGGCAAAGGCGGAGACGGACTGGTTGCCTTCCGGCGGGAGAAATATGTTCCTGCGGGCGGACCGTCCGGGGGCAATGGGGGTAAGGGCGGCTCCGTCATTTTGAAGGCGGCAGAAAATTTGCAAACGCTGCTCGATTTTCGCTACAACCACCTGTTTAAGGCTGAGGATGGCCAGCGGGGAGGGCCGAATAATCGGACGGGGGCATCGGGGCGCGATCGCATCATCGAGGTTCCCTGTGGGACTTTGGTTTACGATGCCGAAACCGATGACCTGCTCGGCGACTTGGTTGAACCCGGCCAGACGCTCTGTGTTGCCCAGGGGGGCAAAGGAGGTTTGGGTAACCAACATTTCTTGAGTAATCACAATCGTGCCCCAGAGAAAGCCTTACCAGGGTTGCCAGGTGAGGAGCGATCACTCCGTCTGGAACTAAAACTTTTGGCCGAAGTTGGCATCATTGGGCTACCGAATGCGGGCAAATCTACCTTGATTGCTGCCCTCTCTGCCGCCCGTCCTAAAATTGCCGACTATCCTTTTACAACCCTGGTGCCAAACCTGGGAGTCGTTCGCAAACCCTCCGGGGATGGCACCGTCTTCGCCGATATTCCCGGACTGATCGAAGGGGCCCACCTGGGTTTAGGACTGGGACACGAGTTTTTGCGCCATATTGAACGCACCCGGCTGCTGCTTCACCTCGTTGATGTCACCAGCGAAGATCCCATCGCGGACTACCACACGATTCAGGAAGAATTGCAGGCCTATGGACGGGGGTTAGCAGAGCGCCCCCAGATCCTTGCACTGAATAAGATTGATGCCATGGCACAGGATGCGGAGACGGTGGAGGTGATCGCCACCCAACTCGAACGCCTCAGCAGCTCACCCGTCTTTACCATCTCCGCTGTGACCCGTGATGGACTGGAAACCCTGATGCAGCAAGTCTGGCAAATACTGGATGAGATGGCGATCGCGACTAGCCATGCCTGACTCAAGGATTCAGCATCTGAAGGTATAGCGACAGGTAGGGTTGCCAGGTTCAAAGCGTTGCTGAAAAGCAGGATGAATTGAAACGAAGTTTCAAGCATCCTGCATTTTTTTCATATCCAGATTCAGCAACGCCAGGATTGCCAGGTTCAAAGGGTTGTAGGCTGTGACTCACCCGTGGAATTCGATTCTTCCCCAGAGCTTTCCGAAGGATTCCCAGAGGATGGTGGAGTTTCACTGCTAGTACCAGACGACGGTTGAGTGGAGGGTGGGGCAGGCGAAGCTGTCACTTTAGGGTTTCCAGTGGAGCGACTGAAGTAGAGGTAAGCCAGACGAGAAAGTTGGCCAACGTAGTCATAGGCCCGGTCATCATTATGAGCCCGTTTAACCATCACCGTGATGACATAGCGTTTCCCATTCGGTAAATCAACCAGGCCGGTATCTCCAATTAAACTGCCGATATCACCCGTTTTGTGAGCGATGATGGCTCCATTTCCTAACCCCTGGCGCAACTGACTATGATTTTCCGTACGCCGCATGATATCCAGCAGGCGATCGCGCGATCGCATCGTCACCAGTTCTCCCTGACTGATTCGCCCCAGCAACAACGCTAACTCTTTGGGAGTTGTGGTGTTGGTTCCTTCCAGGTCAGGGAGGAGGTTGTTGAGAACCGTTGCATTCAGCCCCCAGGACTTAAATCGCTGATTGAGGGAACGTATTCCACCCAACCGGGCAATCAGCAGATTGGTGGCCGTATTATCGCTGATGGTAATCATTCGGGTAGCCACATCCAGAGCCGTGTATTTCGTCCCTGGTGCGTCGTACTGCATATCACCCGACCCACCCCCAATTAGTTCCTTACGCAGAACCAGTTGTTCATCCAGGCGAATCTTGCCCTCATCCACATCCTGGAAGAACGCAATCAAAATGGGCACTTTGATGGTACTGGCAGAAGAAAAGGAGGCAGATCCATTCAAGTCCACATAGGCGTTAGTATCCAGGTCCATCACAAATACCCCCGGCGTCATCTGGGGGTTTTTCGTAATCAGGGCCTGCATCGCTGATTTAAGAGTCGTCAGCTCCTGCCCAACTTTTGCCAGTTGCGCTGGGGACGCATCTCCAGCCTCCTGGCTGCCACTGGATGTGACTCCCGCCTGCTTCACTGGCTGTTGAGAGGTCAGCGAACGGTTGGCCGGGTCCCAGATGGATAAAACCGTTCCTGATAGCACCCCCACCCCGATACTTAAAATCAGCAAGCGGGTGGCATACAGCATGGCGGCGAAGCCACGAGAGCGGCGTCTGGGAGAAGCCGTACTTCGCCTGCGCGATCGCCCCCCCCCATTCTGATTTCTTTGACCATTACTTCCATTGCCAGACACCACCATTCCCGGCCTGGATACGGGCACCATCGCCTCTTCCGACTGCCACTGGCTGTCTCTCCTGATCCCCAACCTGGATTGCTCCGGCAATCGGTTCTGCTCTGATGAAGGAAACAGCGTCAGGGGATGAGAACAGGTCTCCGGAGAAGCAGGCGAACGAAGTCTGCGCGATCGATAGCCGTTTTCCTGCCCGTTTCTGC
This sequence comes from Leptolyngbyaceae cyanobacterium HOT.MB2.61, assembly GCA_023511615.1. Taxonomy (GTDB): domain Bacteria; phylum Cyanobacteriota; class Cyanobacteriia; order Leptolyngbyales; family Leptolyngbyaceae; genus Leptothermofonsia. Next base: position 693 of record JAIMBL010000125.1, on the reverse strand, counting down.
TCCAGAATTCCACTCTGCCCGCTTTACGAGTAGACAGGTCAACACTGGAGCGATCCCGACCTGGGAATTGAATAGAGCGATTGGGCAATTGCCCCCCAAAAGTCTGACGCCCTTCATCATAAGATGGAGCCTCCGTTCGTCTGTTCGTCCGGTCAGACCACCGATTCTGGTCAATCCGAAGGGATTGGAACCTATCCCGCGAAAGTTCAAGGTTATCTCGAACGTTATTCGTCAATACCCGACTCCCTCCACCAACCGGGCCACTCGTTCTACGAGAAGAGCGCTGGGAACGCCGCCCAAACAAACGCTGCCAGAGGCTAAGAGAGCCCGGTTCCTGAGATTTACCCTTACTAGACACACGCGGATCTGCCATCTTACTCTGTTCGCTCTGTCCCTGCGATCGCTCCGAAATTGCAGCTCTCTCAACCAGGCACTCGCACCTCTGGTATCAGGAATACAAGCTTATCAGAGCCACTAAAATTGTAGGCTAAATTTTCCCTTAAGCATTAGTTATCCCAACTTGCCAGTGAAAGAGTTGTTTACCTGACTTTTGCCTCTAAAACAAAATCCCTGGAATAGCGGTTCCGTCCTGGTGATAAGCGAAGCTTATCACCAAACTCCCAGAAGAGCCTGAGTAGCTGGGTGCGATTCAATTAAAGATGATTTTGGTGGTGTAGGGGGTGAAACCCCCAC
>JAIMBL010000124.1 GCA_023511615.1 Leptolyngbyaceae cyanobacterium HOT.MB2.61 | reverse complement strand
AGTGCCCAAATCGTAATGATTTTTGAGTCGTTAATGATGGCGGCTAGTGCCGCTCATCATTACCTTGTCAGGTCTACCGAATTTTGGCTATTTACAGCCCTCAGATCCATTTAACGCTGCGCAGCCATTTCCAAACGCCTGTGCTGCGCCGAATAGTCACTCCCTGGCTCTGTTCCTTCGCGATCGCCATCAGTTCTTCGGTCGTAAAGCTATAGCCCAACTGCTCCGTAATTCTCAAAAAATCCTCTGGGCTGGAAACCCCTTCAAACTTGCTCCGCAATGTTTCATCGTAGGCAACCGCTTCGAGAAATCGGTTGGCACTCTCAATGGACATCCCAAAAATCTCCTTCTGGTATGCGTATTCCCTGGATAATCTTCTATCGTTATACTGCCCCAAGTACCCTGGCATCTAGCGAAGGTTGGGGGAAGAACCCATCGCCGCAGTTGAGGATCGATCTCTTTATTTGAAGATCGCACGATTGGACTGGAGAGGGTTGATTCTCTGATACCAGTTTAGAAGAAGAGCAAGAGAATGAAAGCAAGAGACAGGAGGGAAAGGTCAGTTGGCGATCGCTTCCTGCAGGGGCTCATGAATGGTAACTTTATCCACAGCAGGTTTTTTTGCCGCATGGTTAAGCCGATTGTGCAAATAGTGATACAGGCGTTCATCAGCCTGGAAATAGAGAGTCAGCCCACCCCGACGCTCTTCCGCAAGAATAATTTGAACCTGTTGCCGGGGAGAAACCAGAAAGTTGATCCAGTCTGCTAGCCTGCGATTGGGAATATTTAACTTCCCAACACGGGCACCACCCTCAGTTTCGACCACACAGAACTGAACTTGTGTAGGCATGAAACAATCCTCAAAAATTTACTGCTACTCAGTGTAACTGATTCAGTCGATAAATAGTACAATTGTATCAACAATGATTTACTCTTTAAGAAGAAGTTGCTTCCCCTCGCCCCTTCCCTCCCCTTCACTAACAACTAACTGTACTGACAACTGACAGGGTTTTTCAGTTGAATTAGCCACCCTCTTTAAAGAGCCAGGAGTTAGAGGCCAGGTTTAATGACCAACTAACAACTAATAGCTCTTTACACTCTCGATTCCCCCTTATGGCTAAACCAGAAAGTCTCGAAAGTGACAGCAGTTCTGCCCGCTACCTGGGTTATGTGATTGGTGGATTCGTTGCTGCTGGAGTTACTTTTACCCTGCTGCGAATGCTAATGCCACTACTGCGGGTGCTGCTGCCCGTTTTAATTGGGTGGTGGGTTTGGCGGCGATGGCTTAAAGCGCAACAGGGTCAACAGGACAGGCTGAACGAGATTTTCTACCAGTTGCTCCAGGAGCATCAGGGACGAATCACCGTGCTTGATTTTGCAATGACAGCCAGGGTGACAGCGATCGCCGCCCGTAACTATCTCGATACGAGAGCCAAAGAGTTTGCGGCTCATTTTGAAGTCACCGAACAGGGAGACGTTTTCTATCTGTTTCCAACCTTGAAGGCTCCTTACTTTCAATCAACAGGCCAGTCCTTCGTCAATCAGAGCATGGCAACCCTTGCCGATGAAAGGCCCCCTACTGGCAATGAGCCATTAACTCAAGCTCACTCAGAACAACTATCCCAGCCATCCAGCAATTACCCTGTATTAACTGTAGAAGAATCCCTGACCCAGGCCCAACTGGCAAGGAGGCTCGGTGTATCAGCGGGCATCATCAGTCGCAAGAAACTCTCGCCAGACCTGGCAGAGTGGAGCAAGGCTCACGATCCGGATGGAGTTGGCTGGGCATACCTGGCGCATACGCGACGGTTTCTTCCCATCGATGGTGATCAGCAAGGGATTTAACCACCTGAAACTGGATGCACTGGCTTACCTCGTGACTCAGAAGCTCGCTATCTGGAAAATACTTTCTCAGAAATGTCAGTAACCCCTTAAAGGTGGAAAAATTCCACCGAGCCCGTTGTAACAGCCGTCCATGCTGGCTAATTTCAGAAAGCTGTAACTGGTATTTACCGATTCCCTGTTCCAGACCGTTCAGGCAAACAATTCGGTGGTGGTAGCGTGGGGGGGACATGCGCATAGAGCCAGTATCTTGATAATGCTTACATTCCCTATCGTCGCCAATTTCCTCTGACTCACAGGTGAGGCACCGCAGGGGTTTGAATGACCTTTATCGACAAAACGAGTGATTGAACCGATCTCAGAGAGTGATGGAGAAGTAAACATCGGATTGACCAGCGTCACACGCAATCGCTCCAATAGAAAAAGCCCCACCGAAGCAGGGCTTTTCCAGTTTTTCCAACTAACCAGGAATCAGTAATTTCTGACTAAAGTTTAGAAGGTGAAGGTGGTTCTTACTGTACCAATGAGAGCATCGGTATCCCCATTATTACTCTGGCCAGCATTAATAATGTAGATGATGCCAGGAGTGATAGAGATGTTGTCAGTCAGCTGCCACTTGTAGAAGCCTTCGATGTGGATTGGCATCAGGTTGTCAGTATTACCCAGGCCATATTCACCGGGGTTGCCAACATAAGGTTCAATACCTGCGAACAGACCCAGCAAGTTGCCCTTCTTACCGAAGTCAGCAAAGGCAATGCCTCCACCAAAGGTCCAGATTTGACCCGCATCAAAGCCGTCGCCAATATCATCTGCATTCACGTAAGCACCGAAGGCATTGATGGAAATATTGGAGCCGAGCTTGAGGTAGCCAGAAACACCGTAAGCATTAACATTTGTTGGGAACTTCCCTAGCAAGTTGCCGACGGCATCAAACCCAAAGAAACCATTGGCGAAGATCGTACCCGAAGAAGGAACACCACTACCGCCATCAAAAATTGCTCCACGACGGTAAGCATTGACATAGGTGAGGCCAAGCCCAAACTTACCAGTATCAAAGCCAATTTGACCCAGGGCAGCATAGCTACCATTAAATAAGCCATTCTTAGCCGTGGGAACGTTGGCAGCGAAGGTACCAGGATTACCAGAGCCGTCTGAGTTGTCAGCCAGATAGCCGCCGCTAACTTTGAAGTTTCCAAAATTAAAGGTTACGGCTGCACCGGAGCCACCCCCGATCAAGTAAATAGGATTACGTTGTGCAAAGATGGAGAGAGGGCCTGTACCACCATCAAAGGCTTCGAAGTAACCAGAGAAGGTGGGAGCGTAATCGTAGTGAAGACCAGCGATCGCGGGAATGTAGAACTGTAAGTTCTCTCCAATTGGGAAGTAGTAGGCAACCCAATCGGCGAAGACCTGGTTTCCACCAGTGTTACCGAAGTTGAAGGTTTGAATCCCTTCAGCACCGCCGCCAGGAATCGCAAACGTATCTGCATTACCAGCGGCCAGACGAGTGACCAGCAAGTCCTTACCCGTAAAGCTGGTATTCAATGCCAGACGAACCCTGTTTTGGAAGACGGTGTTGTTGTCGCCAGCATTATCGAGAAACTCATCGGTAACGGCAAAGATGACCTCACCAGCCAGTTTGGTTGTGGTTGAGAATTGCTGCTTCTCAAGCGTGGTTACACGGGCTTCCAGGGCATCCACACGACCGCGCAGAACGGCCAATTCCGCTGCAAACTCCTCTTGTAGCTTTTGCAGAATGGCCAGATCTTCTTTCTTAACCAGATCAGCAGTACCAGCAGCAATTAACTCGTTGACCCGATCCATACAAGCGTTTAGACCGGCAGCGAACTCATAACGGGTCATTGCCTGATTACCACGATAAGTTCTGTCGGGGTAACCAACGATACAGCCGTAGCGCTCAACCAGAGATTGCAATGCCTGGAATGCCCAATCGGTTGGTCTTACGTCGGTTAGTTGCGAAACCGAGGTCACCTGACCCATCTGATTCGCTGAGGAGCGCCCCTCGCGGCCATAACGATTAAGCTGATCCAGAGTGCTGGCGGTGGAGGGCGCAGGAGCCGGAGAACCAGTCACTGCCTGAGCAACCGTCACAGGTTCAGGCTTGGGAGTGCTGATGGCACCTCCAGCAACTTCACTCTCGGATGACTTCTCAGATAGCTGAACAGAAACCGTCGTGGGATCTGCTACAGATGCTTCAGAAATTGACTTTGCATCCGCTGCCATAGCAGATGCTGAAACTGCCAGAGCAGCACCCAAAGCGGCAGGACTGATCAGCAGCGATTTCAACAATAATTTTGACATGTTTTCCTCCTCACACCGATATAGAACGACTGTTGAGGCCTTCTATAGCTAGTAGACTTCTAAGCACAGACTTTCAACCATAAGCGTAATTCAGATTACTTTCTGAATCAAGAGCAAATTGTGCATTAAGTTACACTCCGCTCCATAATACCCAGATTTTAGGCAAGCCAAACATTGCTCAATCGTTGGTGGCAATTGGTGGACGCTGGTGGCTCCAGGGTTTTGCGGTTTCTATCTGGGCGGCAAGGGCAATTAACGTTGATTCTGATGCTGGCCGGCCTACCAGCTGAACACCAAGAGGTAAACCATTGGGGGTAAAGCCTGTGGGAAGGGCGATCGCGGGTTGTCCTGTCGCGTTGAATGGGGGACAGGGTGCAATCCAGTGAATAATTTTTTGTAAAGTTTTGGCGGGTCGCAGCCTAGCCCATTCGCCTACCCGAATCGTGGGATGCATATAGACTGGCATGAGCATGACGTCTATTGGGTTGAAGCGTTCAACAATTCGGCGAGAGATTATCTGCATCTGGGCGACGGATCTTAAATATTTGCCACAGGAAGCAAAGCGAGCACGGGTCCGCAGCCAACGGCAGGTCTTACCCAAAACGAATTCTGGAACTCTAGCTTCATCCAGGATGGATTGCCAGATGATTGTAAACGGCTCAATTAAATCACTTAGGTCTGGCAGTTCAGCCAATTCCACAGTATGTCCCAGGCTTTCAAGCAGATGGGCCGTATCTAAAACCGCTTTCTGACAGGTTGGCTCTGCTTCTCCTAAGGGGGGCACCGCGTTGACAAGAGCAATTCTCAATCGACCCGGATCGCTCCCGGCCATTGCTTGAAAGGAGGGATCGGGATCGGGGAGCCAGTAGGGATCGCCTATCACATAGCCGGACATAACATCCAGTAAGGCAGCGGTATCAGCGACAGTGCGACCGAGGGGGCCGTTGGTTGCGATTCCATTTAAGCGATCGCCAAAGGGAGCCATACTGATACGGCCTCGTGATGGTTTGATCCCAACCAACCCACAGCAAAAGGCAGGACCTCGAATGGAGCCTCCACCATCGGAGCCCTGGGCAACTGGGCACAGTCCCGCGGCGACAGCCGCCGCTGCTCCGCCACTCGATCCCCCAGGGGTGTAATCTAAATTCCAGGGGTTGCGGGCTGGGGGAAACCCGGGCGGCTCGCTGTAGGGCAACATGCCCATCTCTGAGGTCGTAGTTTTCCCCAGAACGATAAATCCCGCCTTTCTGATGCGGCTAACGAGACCATCATCTTCAGGGGCAATTCGCTTTTTAAGAACACTGAGTCCAAAGGTACAGGGCATCCCTGCCACTAAATTAAGGTCTTTGATGGAGATGGGAACCCCAAAGAAGGGAGGAAGGCTGTCGAGATCGCCGGATAGTTGTTCAGTTTTGGCTTTAGCATCGGCGATCGCGGACTCGCTGGCGATTGTAATGTAGCTGCCGAGTTTGCCATTCAAACGCTCAATTCGTTCCAGATAAAGCTCAACCAGTTCCAGCGGCGAGACTTCTTTTTGACGAATCAGGCGTGCTTGCTCCAGGGCAGGGGTGAAAGCCAGATCAGTTGCATTCATGTGGGTACAACAGGGATAGACTGCTGGGAGAGTAGACGGGGAGCTGTTTAAGCCACAGTCACCATTCTATTGAAACTCCAAAAGTTCTAACCCCAACGAAGCCCCTGGTCACTGATCGGGCTGACCCTACCGTACCAATCCAGGCTCAATCCCTGGCCAGGCTTGTCAGACTGGGGTTGCCTGGGCTGGTTGCCGCTTCAAAACTTGCTGATAGAGGGCTTCCAATTGGGTAATGTTGTTACTCAACGTATAGCGTTCCCGGACTCGTCGACGAGCATTTTGACCCAGGAGAGCAGTCCATTCTGTATGGTCGCGCAGTTGGGGTAAGAGAGTCTTCAGTTGGGTCGCCACGCCCTGGGTTTTGATAATGACGCCCGCTTCATTTTCTAGCACCTCTCCGTCGGCTCCGGCATCCGTTGCGACGCAGGCAAGCCCACAGGCCATGGCTTCCAGCAACGATAGGGAAAGCCCCTCTACCAGGGAGGGGAGCACAAAAACATCGCACCCCCGCAAAATCTCGATGCGTTTATTTTCTTCGGCAATGAAACCCATCCAGACGATGCCATGCTCAGCGCCATAAAAGGGCATGAGAGATGCAGCCAGAGGTCCGTGATTACCAACGATAACCAGCTTAGAACGAGGCCCCATCCGTGCCTGTTTCCAGGCTTTGAGCAGCGACTCTACATTCTTTTCAGGAGAAATGCGACCCTGGTAAACAAAAATCCGTTCAGCATCTAACTGATTTTTCAGTCGGGAAAATCCAGGAGAGTATTTTTCAACATCAACTCCGTTGGGAATAACTGCGACCTTTAAGGGGGGGACTCCGAGACGAATTAACAGCTCTTCCTGGAGATGGGAGAAGACGATGACGCGATCGTACCTGGCCAGGAATGGGGCGTAGAGCTGATAGGTCAGATGTTGGGTGCCAGAGGTCAAATTTCGCAATTTGCGATCAAAGGCTGGGTGAAAGGTTGCGACCAGCGGAATCTGCAGATCGGCACAAATCTCCGGAAGCAAAAAGTCCAGGGGGGAAAGGGTCAGCGACGCATGTACCAGATCAGGTTTAAGCTCTTCCAGGGACTGCTTCAAAATCTTACTGGAGCGCAGAGTTGGAATGGTGTAGACCTGGGACTTGTAGAGAAAGGGAATGGGAATTTCCTGGAAGTCGGGCCAATTGTCGGGAGGAGGCTCATCCTGGGCAAAGTGAAGAAAACTTACCTGGTACCCCCGATCTAGCAGGGCATTGGTGACCTCTCGACCATAGGTAACGTTGCCACAAAAAGGAGTTTTTTTTCCAAGCCAGGCGATATGCATTCGGGTTTGTTGCGATGATGGGTAACTTCAGCAGACAGCTATGTCAACCCTTAACAAAAGCCTCTGCGATCGCCGAATAGCTTCCAACAATTTGGAGGTTTGGCGACCTGTAGAGAACTATTTTGAGGTTGACCCTGTACGCGAAATATACCAGGTAAATACCCCGCCTGTGACGACAAGCCCGGCAAGACCAATAAAGACTGCCCGTAAGCCGAAGAAGGTTTCTGCTACACCTGCCAGTGCCAGAGGCAGGCTGAGCGCAATGTTAATAGCATTATTCTGTAAGCCAAAAACCTTCCCTCGCATTTCCTCTGGAGTTTCTTCCTGAATGGTGGTTTGCATGGGAACTCCTACCACGGCTGCAAAGCCACCAAGCAAAGTAATTAGTGCTAATGCCGGAATCAGACGCTCACTCAGGACCGATAACCCCAACAGGGAGGCTGCCATACCCAGGGAGCCGAAGAGGCTAAGTTGGTAATGGGTAAAACGCTGTCCAAACTGGCCGATAAAAGTAGCTCCGATCGCCATTCCCACCCCACCCGCTGCCAGCAAAAAGCCGAATTGGGATGCCTTGATCGCAGGCATAATTTCTGCCAACCGCACCGACAGAACCGCCAGAGCGGCAAACACCGAAAACAGAATGACCAACTGGAGCATGGCGCTACGAACACGATGCTGCTGCTTCAGGTAGCGAATTCCATCCCGAATATCCTGGAATACGTGGGGCGTTTCTACCGTTGCTTCAGGGCTATCCCCATTGTCATTAGCACCGCCTCCCCACCAGGCTTTCTCGCGGACGTTCAGCAGCAGCAGGATAAAACCGGCGATCGCGTAGCCACTGCCAACTACCAACTCCTTACCCAGACCAATTGCCGTCCAGCCAAAGTAGGCCGTTAAACTATCAGCTAAGGCCAGCAAGGGTTCACCTACGGCAAAACCAATGATGACCGATGCCATCATCGTGGTAGTGTAAAGGGAATTGGCAGACAGGAGATGACGCCGTTCCACGATCAGGGGAATAGCCGATTGTTCCGCTGGGGCAAAGAACTGGGTCAGGGTTGAAACTAAAAACGTAATCGCCAGCAGAATACAGAAGCCGACGGGTAAACCCGCCAGAGGTGCCCAGCCCTTCGATAGCCACAGTAGAGGTGGCAACGCAAAAACCAGGCCTCCCCGTAGCAGGTTAGTAGCCACCAAAACCGCTTTCTTGGACCAGCGATCAACGAATACCCCGGCGATCGAGCCGAACAGAACTGCCGGAATGGTAAACGCAATCATAATTGAAGAAACCCAGCCGCTGATCGTTTGGTCTCCAGTCTGAAATCGGCTGGCGATCAGCGAAATCATCAGAATCAGGTAGACTTTATCTGCTAACTGAGAAAAAACCTGCCCGCTCCATAGGGTTAAAAAGTTTCGGTTTCTCAATACTGGAAGAAAACCCTGACCTAATTCATCATCGGTTGGAACCAGCTCCAGCTCAGGGCCGGGAACCACTGATGAAGTTGATGAGGTGCCGTTACTCTCTTGCCTTGACATCCCCGTCATAGAAGGCTGGGTGGAGAGGTGGTTGTCAGTTTCGAGGAAATCCTCTTCTGAGCGCAACATGGGTGGAGAACCCTCCCCATCGAACACATCCCCTGCCAATACGGGCTTTTCGTCACCTTGCTCTGGCACACGATTGACCGGGGAACCAAACCGAGTCTGCAGTGAATGACCGATCTCCAGGTCGGCAGGTGAATCACCGAACCCTTTGGTATTGTCGCCCAGACCTGGACGATTTAGGGACAGCATCATCGATGCTTCTAAATCCGACTTGGACAGTTGCATCATGGCTCAGGGGGTCAGAGGGTGGTTATCAGAAACGAAGCAGGCATCTATGAGAGTAGCGGAGCGAATGGGACGATCAAAATGATACTGGGCGTAGTGACGCAGCATGCGCTCTACTGAATGCCATACTGTTGCAGCCTCAACTGATTGGGGCAAATTTGCCTGGGCAAGCTGTTGCAGCAGTGCCAGTTCTGAGGCGGTCAGTTGGGCATGTAGGGACGACGGTGGTTGGTGAAGGGTGCGTTCAGACATCGCTTTTGTGTCAAAACTCCCCGCCCCACCTTCAGCTACTTTACTCTGATTTTGTTGCAGACCGATACCCTGATTAGGAGTATAGACGGTTGCCCGAAGGAGAGTACTTGCGGTCTTGGGTGCAGGTTTCGGTTGCCCAGTTCTTAATGTAGCAAGAGTCTCAAGGGTGACGGTTCCTCCGGCGGGAATGCTGAAGCCAATGCGCCAGGATGGGTCTGCAAAATCAGGGGTCAATGACTGACGTGTAATACAGCAGGTATAGACCTGGGGAGCAATGCCTGCCAGAACGAGAAGTTGGAAAACAGCGTGAGTTAGATGCGGCAGGATAAACTCTGAAGACGATCGCTCCAGCCGCTTCAGGTGTTCACCCAACAAGCAAAACAGTTCTTCCTGGGGTTGATCGCTCAGGGCTTGATAGAGGCAAAGTTCTGCCAGATAATGGCTTGCTGTTAACTTTTTCAAATCCTGGCTCAACCCAGGGTAGGATTCTAGAGTTTCTGCCTGAGCAACCTTGTCGAGCGATCGTCCTTTGGCGATCAGTAAATCATTCACCACAAACAACCCGCTGCGTCCACCCATGCTGGAGTTATGCTTGCGAGACCCCATTGCCACTGCGCGTACCAGCCCAAACTCTCGTGTCAAAATCGTCAGCAGGCGATCGGCTTCCCCCATCGGCATGCTTTTGAGATTAATTCCAGTCGCTTTGTAGGTACGGCTCATGCAATCAAGATTAGTTGCTGGTTGTTAGGGAGGTGAGGAGTGAAGGACGAGGAGTAGGGAGGCAGAAATCAGGAAGTGGGAGCCAGAAGCCAAAAGTCAAAGGACGTAAGGGGCGAGGAGAGAGGAGTTCCAATAACCAGCAACCAACAACTAACAACTTCCCTCCCCCCTTACCTTACCCTCCCAGCATTGCTGATTCCAGGGATGAATTTAGAGGTTGGATGAATTAATACTTCGTTCCAATTCATCCTGCTATTCAGCATCCCCTACCCTTCATCCTTCTCTAGGCTACCGCGCTGATAGATAAGATCGGGTCCGCGGGAGGTGCCTAAACGGGTGGCTCCAGCGATAATCAGATCCAGGGCTTGCTCAGCAGTCCGAATACCACCCGAAGCTTTAATCCCCACCCGGTCTTTAGTAATTTCTTTCAAGAGGCGGATGTCTGGTACCGTCGCGCCTCCATAGAGGCCGGTACTGGTTTTAAGGAAGGCGGCTCCCGCATCCATACAGATTTCGGCTGCCAACCGCTTTTCCGCTTCGGTTAGTAGGGCCATTTCTAGAATGGCTTTGATGGTTAGCCCAGTTTCTTCTCGGATTTCGGCAATTTCTCGATGGACCTCGTTGGTTTTACCTGCTTTCAACCAGCCGATGTTGATTACAACATCTAGTTCGGCAGCACCGTTTTCTACAGCATCCTGAGCTTCAAATTGCTTGACTGCGGAAGTGGTTGCACCATAGGGAAAGCCAATTACCGTGCAGACTTTAGGGGGCTTGCCATGAAGTAGATTGGCTGCCAGCCTGACGTAGACAGGTTGAACGCAGACTGCTGCGAAGCCAAATCGGTCGGCATCGACACACCATTGCTCTACCTGGTCGGGTGTGGCTGTTGGAGTTAGCAGAGCATGGTCAATAAAGGGGGCAATATCAATTTCTGCCTGAGGTGCCATCTTTTGCCATCCTTTTGCCATCTTTTAATACAGTGTCATGGTTAACCGCTTACGATAATCTCTGACGAGGGGATGATCGTCTCCCAAAAGATCGAAGACGGCGAGCATCGCTTTTCGGGCACCGTCATTTTTGTATTGGCGATCGCGACTCACAATCGCCAAAAGCGCTTTCAACCCCGCTTCATAGTTCTCCTCCAAAACAAAGCGAGCTGCCTGTTGAAATTGTTGATCTAGATCGTTGCTAGTTTCAGGCTGGCTGACGACTTGCTTGAACAGAATTATTGCTTTCAGCGATTTGGCGCGGGGAAAGTAGATTTTGTCGTACTCTGGAATGGACGACAGCAGCTTTTCAGCCGTCTCTAACTGATTGGATTCAATGTAAAAATTGGCGGCTTCCAGGATCAAATTGCGATTATCCGGATACTGCTGGAGCAGTTCTTCCAACTTTGCCTGGGCCGCTTCAGCATTGCCACTTGAAGTTTCTGTGTAAATGGCTTCCAGCGCCTCATCTAGAGTGGACTTTAAATTCAGTTGAGCGAGGAGTTGTCGGAGTTGTGGTTCAGGCAACACTCCAACAAACCCCTCGCTTACCTGTCCATCTACAACCACCCTCACATCGGGCACTCCTTCAACCCGATAGTCGTGGGCCAACTCAGGATTCTGGTCTATATCCACCTCTGCCAGAACAAAGTCATACTCCTGCACCAGCTTTTCCAACATGGGTTTGAGCATCTGGCAGGGGCCGCACCAGGTTGCGAAAAAGTCTACAAGAACAGGTTTCTCGTAAGACTTCTGAATCACTTCTATTACAAAGTTAGCGTGGTTGACTGAAACCGAAGAACCCATTACTTACCTTTGGCTTTCGTCTTTTGGGTGGTTGATTTGTTGCTTGGTTTAGACCCAGGGGTCTTAGCTGCTATCGCTTTTGTAGTTGGAGTTTTAGCGGCGGCGGCTTTTGTGGTTCGTTTGGCGGTGGTGGATCGGGTTGAGGTCTTAGAGGCTACTGTTTTGGATGAGGCTCCATTACTGGTAGTGAGTGCCTGGTCTGCTTGCAGATGGGCTTCCAGGAACCAGAGCCGCATATCAATTGTTCTTGAAACTTCAGTATAGAGATCGGCGGTGTCAGCATCTCCCAGATCATCAGTTTGGTCGATCGCTTCACGTAGATGCCTGGCGTAGGGGGCGTAGCGATCAGCTAAAGCAACAATGTGATCTTTACCATCCAAAATGGTAAAGGGGTATTTGGGCAGGATCGACTTTGCCGCCGCGATCCGGGCCGTTCCCATCGCTGCACCACCAAGAGCCGTCACCCGCTCTGCCATCAAATCGATGTATTCTTCCAATTCACCCGCCATTTCATCAAACAGCTCGTGCAATTGATAAAAGTCCAAACCTTTGACATTCCAATGGGCTTGCTTGACTTGAGTTTTAAGGTCCAACGTGGCAGCCAGCGTTTGATTGAGCAATTCAATAATCTGGGAACGTTTGTCTTCAGGAATATCAATCCGGGTTGGATGAAGAATTAGCTTGCCGCTATTGTCGCTCATACGCCTTTGCCCTCGTTGAATTTGTAAGCGATCGAGTGAGAATTTGTAAGCGATCGAGTGAACGGAGAACTTTTGAGAAAGTTACTTCAAATTTATCCCAAAAATTTATTTTGAAACGGTTCTCCTGGCTTGTCGCTGAAACATAGCGTAAGCTACTCTTTCATCTCAAACAAAGTCCCCGAAATATTGATTTTGTTTTGTTGATAAGCGTCGCTTATCAACAAACTCCCAGGAGGGCCTTTTAATCAACCTCAACCGAGTGGTATTTTGCCATCCAGTACTCAACTGTCTCTGCTCAGCACAACTGAGTAGCAGAGGCGATCGCCCCTCGAAAAAGTTTCTCCACAAAGAATAGGGGTGTCTTGATTGGTATAGGCGATATAACGGTAAACCAGCAGTGGTTCTCCCAAGGGTACATGAAGATACTGACTCATCTCATGGTTGGTATGGGTTGCTTCTAAAGTGGCTTCAATGCGTCCAATTGCAATCCCATGTCGTTCCAGTGTAGGAAAGGTCATGCGAATACAGAGTTCATCAGCAAGCTGTCTGCCCAATTCTGGTAAGACGTACGTAATATCAACAGCGGCAGGAATGTCATCGAGTAGAATGAGTTTTCTCTGAAAGTAGATCTCAGTATTATTCTCAGACAATTGAAGCACCTGTTGAATCTTATCCGGTGCAGGCAACGGCTCAAACACCAGGTTTTGAATTGAACTGCTGACCCCCTGCTGCGCCATATTTTCGTCAAAGGAGAAGGGGGGATTGGATAGGGTGCAGATGAATTTTTGTTGATCCTTGACGAAGACGCCCCTGCCGCGACGAGCAACGACCAATCCCTGATTGACAAGATTGGCAATCGCTTGCCGCACCGTAATTCGGCTGACTTGATACTGCTCCATCAGCTGATGCTCACTCGGAATTCGAGTACCCGAAGCATACTCGCCACTAAGAATTTTTTCCCGCAATCCCTCGGAAATGACTAAATGGAGAGGAGAGGAGTCTTGAGGTTCAAGCGACCTTGACATTCAGAACGCAACAGAGAGAACTCAACGGAGATCACTTCGCTAAGGATTATTCTCTCACTACTTGTAGAAGTATATACTCGATTTCTTGAGTTCTTTTGCAGGAGTAAGCGTTGCTCCTTATCTCACACCTTATCTCACAGAATTATTAGAGCCCGGCGTAAATCAATCGACTATTCCCGACCCACCTCCCCCCTTCCAAGCTACGGTGTACACACAGCTCCAAAGTCTGTGAACACAAGTCCTGAAACCCTTATCTGGCTTCAACTCCTGAAAATGGCTAAATTCTCAATAACTCTAGCCCGTTGAGAATTATTAACGAGAAATCAAGGTTCTAGATAGAATAGCGGTAGTCATTGTCGTTAGGACGGGGTGCAGGGGTTCCACCCCTGGCTGGGGGCGAAGCCCCCACTCTCTCTCTCATTCCAATGTCCTAACGCACTTGCGTAGAGCTATAAGGTTTTTGGAAAACGAGTCAGCGATAGACTTGTGTGTACGCGGTAGCTTCTCCTTGGGGAGAAGGGGTGGGGATGGGGGTTGAATGATTGCTTGCACAAAAGCTCTTCTAAATATGCATTAAGCAGAATGGCGGAGAGAAGCAGCTTTATGTGTTTTTGGGGAGAATCATGCTTATACGCTGGAAGAACCATTGCCACACTTCAGTTGTTTACCATCTACCCTGGGTAAGGCTGGAGCAACTTTGGAACTTTGCTGACTGGCGCAAACGATCGATAGGAGCAGGTTATTGTTTCCATCTTTCACCATGAAGACGGCGGCAGTGTAGCTAGGCAATCCGTCTCTTTTAGCGATCGCAGTCGATATTGCCTGTTTTTCATCACCCCTAGTGGTATAGGAATAACTGGGATTCTCTGGCACCACTCCACTACCAAGTTCTGCCAGGTTAGACGCGAACCGTTTCTTCTGATTAAAAAACTCCGTCTGTTTTTGGTTCAGGGTGTTCATCGCCTCGATCGCGTTGGCATTATCGGACGTGACAAAGAGGGGAATTCCACCCTCTGATGGTTTTTGTGCAACTGTAGTGGTCTGTCTGGGGTTGGTTTTTGCTTGCTGCCGGGCGTTTGCCAATTGTTGCTGATAATCGGGTAACAGTTTTTGTGCTTTTGGATAGTTAGGATTGTCGCGAGGAACCGATTTGAGAAAGGAGATCGCCCGTTCCCATTGGGTAATCACCAACTTCCAGTCTTCCGGCGTTTGGGCATCGCGGGCCAAGGTAGTGGCACTGGCAGCTTTATCCATTCCTTTTTGATAGGCATTAATGGGGACGGTTGGTTTTGGGGAGGGGCTGGCTGCAACAGGTGAAGGTAAGGGCGTTGCCGTTTCCGCGGGTAGGGGCGGGGGCGGCGTAGGAAAGGGCGATCGGCCAGGAGTCGTGCTACAGGCCGACAGAAGCAGAGCCACAAAGGCACCCAGTTTAGTAAGTTGTTGGCAGGAGAGAATCATGTCTATTGCAAACTTAGACAATTGAATTACCCCAACCACTATGACTCGCCAACCAAGACAGTTGCAATCCGACTAAAGTTTGTGGATAAAAGTGCTTTTTCCCTCCCGGTTAAAGGGTTGAATTTGGACGGGTTGAACTCCTTCAAACAAGCTGCTGTCATACCCGTGGGGACGGGATATCAGGATAAACACGCTGGTATAGTTCTGCATTGCCAATTGATCCAACGGCTGACTTTTTCCCGTTGCACTTCTGGCACTTCATCCAGTCCATCCAGCATCGCCAGACACTTCCCCTGCTCCAATCGCTCCTTAAACCATTGGCTGGAAGGTTCCAACTCCTGACAGTGGGGTAACCATTTGACCTGATCCAGGATCAAATCGGGTAAGGTGGGTTTTTCACTAGTGTTCCGCCAGGAAAATTTTGACGGGGCGCAGACCCTCAAAATTTAACCCCTATCAACTTCCTGGGTATTTGCTAACCGTCAAACTCAATTTGACAGAGTACTAGTTTGAATTTGGAGATAAATAGTTCGCAACAGTAGCAAGATGGGCAGGAGCGCCTGAACCTTATGGTCTTGAAAGGAGCCGTTGGCGTAGCTGAGGGTGAGGTGCTGGGTGAAGGTAGTTTTACCAAAACCTGGATCGGCGATGATGGCAATTCGCCGATAGCAAGAAGGTGAGGGGATGTAGGGTGGGCAGAGAGTTATTGTCAAATCTGGTGTATGAAGAAGAATTAAGCAGCGTCCTGGTGAGCAGCTGAATCGTCTTTTTGATCTG
>JAIMBL010000123.1 GCA_023511615.1 Leptolyngbyaceae cyanobacterium HOT.MB2.61 | reverse complement strand
ATCCCACAGGCATTCAAGTCAGCGATGAACAGTTCAATACCATCCACATTGAGCGCTGTCGATTTCATGGAGAATGGTATTATCGAATTGTACCCCGCAAGACGGCTTAGTTAATCAAGTTATTTTTGTATGCATCCTAAGGTGATTTTTGGAAGACAAAATGCCCACTACCCCTCTTCAGTCACATTGATGAGAGGAATTTAGAATCGGAGCAGAACTTTTGAAAGGGTGTCCGCTGTCCTGTGCCTGCTTCAAAAGAGGCCTGACTGACGATTCGCTCTGTCGATGAGTATTGCCAACTCTATGCCGATTTGTTTTCAGCCGTCCGCAGCTTTTTTTCATCTCCTTAGAGTGACCGAAGAAGGATAAAACAAAATCCCTGGAATATTAATTTTGTTTTGGTGATAAGCGTCGCTTATCACCAAACTCTCAGGAGAGCCACATAGGACCCTATCTCAGACGCTTATAGGCATCCCTGCAAGCATTAGAGGCAATCGCTAATCTTCAGCAATCGCTCTCTATCCTGTAGCCAATTGCTTAACCTAGGGATTAGCTGGCTCCTCTGCCACCGTTACAATGGCTTCGACTGTTACCTGCTGTTGCACTTCGTCTACCCTGGTGACTGCCCAGCGCAGGGGCTCTCCCCGTTTTTGCAGTTCAGCGGCGATCGCCCGTTGCATTTCCGCCGGAGATTCCTGAAGGTCGATTTCAGCCGTGATGAAGTGAGTCGTCATAGTCACTCTGCCTGCTACTTCTGTTGAAATTGCCCAAACTGGAGCTGGTAAACGGTTTCCTCCTTCTCCGTCTCAATCTTTAAGTCGGAGCGGGGATAGGCAACACAAAGTAAAGCATAGCCCTGCTTTCTCAAGTCAGGACCAATTCCCATCGCATCTCCTTGTTCCACCGTTCCTTCCAGAATCTGAGCAGCACAGGTAGTGCATACGCCTGCGGTACAGGACTTTGGTAGATCAAGGCCCGCTTCATCGGCAACCTCCAGAATCTTACGATCCGCAGGCACCTGAATCCGATGCACAGTAGCCTGGTGGTGAATTTCAACCGTATAGATTTGAGACATCGAGTTTGCCCCCTGACTCCCTTTTTTACTGCAAGGCATTGGCACCGCCAACGACTTCCAGAATCTCCTGCGTGATAGCTGCCTGACGAGCTTTGTTGTAAGTCAGGGTGAGGCTACTGATCAATTCCTTGGCGTTGTCGCTGGCATTGCTCATGGCGGTCATCCGAGAAGCCAGTTCGCTGGCCGCCGACTCTTGCATCGCCCGTAAAAGCTGGTTATTGAGATAAAGCGGTAGCAGCGCATCCAGGATTTGCAGGGGATCTTGTTCAAAGATCATATCCTGGGGAAAGGCTTGCGGTTGGCTGGGCGTAACTTTTTCCCGTTCGACCTGAAACTGTCCGCCCCGGGTTGTTAAACGGAAGATTTCGTCTTCTGCATCTTCAAGTCCCTGTGGGTCAAGGGGAAGCAGGGTCTGAATGACCGGGCGAGAGCTGATTAAGGATACAAAACGGGTATAGACCAACTCGACCTTATCAACCGCCTCGGACAAAAACAGGGCAAACAGCGTATCTGCAATTTTAGAAGCATCTGCTGCTGTTGGAATCTGTTCCAAACCGATAAAGGTGGCTTCAATGGACTGGTTGCGCCGCTCAAAATATTGAACAGCCTTGCGGCCCACCAGAACGTAGGTGTAGTCAATGCCATCGGCCTTCAATTCCTTGGCGCGGTTTTCGGCACGGCGGATCACGTTTGAGTTGTGGGCACCGCACAGGCCACGATCGCCCGAAATAACAAGCAATCCAACCTTTTTGATATCCCGTCGCCGCAAGAGGGGCAGGTTTGCTTCCTCAAACCGCAGGCGGGATTGTAATCCATACAGCACCTGGGCCAGTCGATCTGCAAATGGGCGGGTTGCAATGACCTGCTCCTGGGCACGGCGCACCTTTGCGGCGGCAACCAGACGCATTGCTTCGGTAATTTTCTGAGTATTTTTGACTGACTGAATGCGATCGCGAATGCTTTTCAGATTTGGCATAACTTTCAGGGAATTTTGAGTTTTGAGTTTTGAGTTCAGGACTGACGCATTTTGCCAGAACCTCGGAGGTTTAAGCGCTGATGTGGGTATGCATGCAGTTTCAGGTTAAAACCTCCGAGGTTGCGTAAACCCTACGACCCTCAACCCTAGATTTAAACCGTTGCTAAGAAGGTTTTCTTGTACTCACCAATGGCGCTTTTCAAGATGCCTTCTGCTTCATCGGTCAGTTGCTTCTCAGAGCGGATAATTTCTCCATACCGAGGGGCACTGGTTTTCAGATACTCACGGAATCCTTTAAGGAAGGCCACGACTTTTTCAGCCGGAATGTCATCCAGGTAGCCATTAATCCCGGAGTAGATAGCTGCAACCTGCTCCGCTACAGAGAGAGGGGCATATTGGGGTTGCTTGAGAATTTCGCGCAGACGCTGGCCCCGGGCAAGCTGGTTTTTCGTGGCCTGATCCAGGTCAGAAGCGAACTGGGCAAAGGCTTGCAAGTCGTCAAACTGAGCAAGTTCCAGTTTCACCTTACCGGCAACCTTCTTCATTGCTTTGGTTTGAGCGGCAGAACCAACCCGTGATACGGAAATACCAGGGTTCACTGCTGGACGAATCCCGGCGTTGAACAGGTCAGACGACAGAAAGATCTGACCGTCGGTAATGGAAATAACGTTAGTGGGAATGTAGGCCGAAACGTCACCTGCCTGGGTTTCCACAATGGGTAGGGCCGTCATGCTGCCTTCACCCAGTTCAGGACTGAGTTTAGCGGCTCGTTCCAGCAGGCGAGAGTGGAGATAGAAAACGTCTCCAGGGTAAGCTTCCCGACCGGGAGGACGACGTAGCAGGAGGGACATCTGGCGATAGGCTTGAGCCTGCTTTGACAGGTCATCGTAAATGACCAGAGTATGGCGTCCCTTGTACATGAAGTATTCGGCCAGGCTCGCACCCGTGTAAGGAGCCAGGTATTGCAGGGCGGCAGGGTCGTTTGCGTTGGCGGCAACCACAATGGTGTAATCCATTGCACCGTTTTCAGTCAGCACGTTGACAACGTTGGCAACCGTTGAAGCTTTCTGTCCAATCGCCACGTACACACAGATAACATTTTCTTCTTTCTGGTTCAGGATGGTGTCTACAGCGATCGCTGTCTTACCCGTCTGCCGGTCCCCAATGATCAACTCACGCTGCCCCCGACCGATGGGAATCATGGAGTCGATAGCGGTAATCCCAGTCTGTAACGGCTCATACACCGATTTCCGCGCGATAATTCCAGGTGCAGGTGACTCCAGCAGGCGGGTTTCAGAGGTCTGAATCTCCCCCTTACCATCAATGGGGCGAGCCAGGGCATCGACAACGCGCCCAATCATGGCTTCCCCTACGGGAACCTGAGCAACTCTGCCCGTTGCGGTTACAGCACTGCCTTCCTCGATTCCCAGACCTTCACCCATCAATACCGCACCGACGTTGTCTTCCTCCAGGTTGAGGGCGATACCAACCGTGCCATCTTCAAACTCTAGCAGTTCGCTCGCCATCACCTTATCCAGGCCGTAGATGCGGGCAATACCGTCACCAACGCTCAACACGGTACCAACGTTAGAAACCTTAACCGTGCGATCGTATTGCTCAATCTGCTTGCGAATAATATCGCTGATTTCATTGGGCTTGATACTTACCATGGGAGTTGCTCTCTTGAGGGTGTGTTGAGTTTTAAGGTTTAAATTTTTGAATTTTGAGTTATGAGTTCATGAACCAAACCAAACCTCATAACTCAAAACTCGTAACTTTTACACTGTGCTGCTGAGTTGGAGGGAGAGTCGTCGCAGTTGGCCGCGCAGGCTCAAGTCGTAAATTTGGGAACCGACCTGAATGACAACTCCGCCCAGCAGGGAGGGGTCAAGCCTGGTTTCCAGCTCAACTTCGCTGGCCCCCGTCAATTGCTTCACCTTATCTCGCACGGCCTGCTTCTGTTCTTCCGTCAGCTCAATGACAGAGGTGACCTCTGCCAGAACGGCCTGCTTCAGTTCTCGCAACAGGGCCAGATACCGCTGGCAAATCTCTGGCAGGAAAGCAATCCGACGATTATCAACCAGCAGTTTCAGGAAATTATTCATCAGCGGATGAATCTGATCGCCGAGGATTTGCTGAAGGACAGCTTTCTTGTCCTCCGCATCCACAATTGGGCTGGCCAGAAACAGGCGGAGTTCGTCCGACTCTTCTACCAGGCTCAGCAACCCACTGACGTCTTCGCCAAATTGATCAGTTAAATTCTGATCCTTTGCCAGCGACATGAGCGCTTCGGCATAGGGATCGGCAATCCTGGATGCAATTCCACCTTCTTTCATCAGGAGCCTCCTATGAGTGAAACGCTACGATCAACCAGTTCCTTCTGTTTTGCTGGGTCTAGCCGCGAAGATAGCTCGGATTCGGCTTTTTGAAGAGCGAGGGTAACCACCCGCTGCCGTAGTTCTCGAATTACTCGCTCCTGCTCTCTGTCTAAATCTTGAGAGGCATTTTCGCGCATCCGGCGAATGTCTTCTTCTGCTTTTGACAGAATTGCGGCTGTGGCTGCTCTGGCGGCTTCTTCAGCGGATGCCCGAATCTTGGCTGCTTCCGTTTGGGCCTGGGCCAACTTCTGTTGCTCGTCAGCCAAGGCGGCGGCAGCATCTTTTTTGCGTTTTTCTGCTTCCCGAATGGCGGCTTCAATGTTGGCGCGGCGATCGCCCAGAACCTTACCCAAAAAGCCTCGACCAAAGTAGATTAGAATTCCGATGACAATCGCAAGGTTAATGATATTGGTCTCCAGAATATCGAGATTGAGACCAAATCCCCCACTCTCCGATGCTTCTGCCGCGTCGGCACCGAGCAGGTGAACCCCCAGCGCGAGTTTTAAGAAAATTCCCATATTTTCGATGTCCACAACTGCGCTCTCTTTTCTGAGTGTCGGGTGGGAGAAGGGGTTAGTCAGCGACGATTCAGCGTTTGAACTTCAACCACTTCTCCTCAATACCTCACCCCTTACAACGAAACACCCGCTAAAAGCTTGTCTAAGATCTGACGACTTAAAGATTCAACCTGCTGCTCCAGAGCCTGCATTGCCTCTTGCTTCTGCTGGTCTAGCTCCTGTTGAGCTTGCTCCCGCTGAGCCTGAGCTTCCTGCTGCGCTTCGGCAATTTTCTGAGCAGAAAGTTTTTGGGCATCGGCCTGAGCCGCGGCGATTGTCGCCTGGTACTGTTTACGAGTTTCCGCCAGTTCTTTCTGGTACTGTTGCGCCAGAGCTTCCGCCTTCGCCAGACGTTCCCGCGCCTCAGCCTCGTTTGCCCGGATGTACTCGCTTCGATCCTCGATCGCCTTCATCAGCGGCTTATAAAAAACCACATTCATGACGGCGGTCAGGAGTAGAAATTGAACTGCCATCAAAGGCAGAGTGGCATCAAAATCAAACATTGCTTGCTGACTTTACAGTAGAAGGTAATCTGGCTAAAGCAAACCTGGTCAAACGCCTAGAGAATCTGGTGAGGGGCAATTGGTAACGAGTTACGGGAGCCAATCAGCGATCGCGATTCACACTCCCACCGCTGATTACCAATCACCCTCTACCCATTTCCCTGGCTTTGATTACCTACGAGAAGGGGTTGGCAAACAGAAGCACCAGAGCAATCACCAGACCATAGATGGTGAGAGACTCCATAAACGCCAGAGTCAGCAGCAGAGTACCGCGAATCTTGCCCTCTGCTTCGGGCTGACGGGCAATCCCTTCCACAGCAGAACCGGAAGCATTCCCCTGACCAATACCTGGACCGATTGCTGCCAAACCAATTGCCAGAGCAGCAGCCAGAACAGAAGCAGCAGAAACTAATGGATCCATGATGATTTTCCTTCTAACGAACAGAACAAATGGACTAAGAAATTGAGTTGCCAGCTTGAGTTTTGAATTCTGAGTGAAACATTTGACTGACTCAAAACCTTAAAAACTCACAACCCAAAACTCCTGAGGGCTAATGCTCCCCATGCTCTTCTCCATGGCCCTCAAGTGCTTCATGAATGTAAGCACCCGCCAGGGTCGCAAATACCAGCGCCTGAATGGCACTCGTAAACAAACCCAGCAGCATCACTGGCAGGGGAACAAACAGAGGCACCAGAAGAACTAAAACCGCAACCACCAGCTCATCTGCCAGGATGTTTCCAAACAAACGGAAGCTGAGTGAAAGGGGTTTGGTGAAGTCTTCCAAAATGGCGATGGGCAAAAGAACCGGAGTTGGCTGGATATACTTTCCAAAATAGCCAAGTCCTTTCTTACTGAAACCGGCATAAAAATACGCCAGCGATACCAGTAAAGCCAGTGCCACCGTCGTGTTGATATCGTTGGTTGGGGCGGCCAGTTCGCCCTCTGGTAACTTAATCAGCTTCCAGGGAACCAGCGCACCTGACCAGTTAGAGACAAAAATGAATAAAAATAGAGTGCCAATAAACGGCAGCCAGGGGCGATACTCCTTCTCCCCTAGTTGGTTCTTAGCAATCTCCCGCACAAATTCCAGTGCGTACTCCATCAAATTTTGCATACCTGATGGAATCCGCTGGATATTTCGGGTTGCAAGGAGAGAGGCGATCAGCAGAATGCCAATCACAATCCACGACACGATAAAAACCTGCCCGTGGACTTTGAGACCGCCAATTTGCCAGTAAAAGTGGTGCCCTACCTCCAGACTGGCAAGCGGAAGCGTGGGAGTAGCAAGAAAACTTAACATTGGACTCTGAGCGGTTTCCCCAAAGGTTTAAGAAGCGTTAAATTCTAGCACTGCCCGACTAACGCGAGTCAGACGGCATCAGGCTACGGAACATATAAATCAGGAGCGTTCCCTTATAGGTAAGGAATCCTAAAAAAACCGGCATTACATGTAGCTGATTCCACTGGGTTGCCACTATAATCAACCCAATAAAAATTGCTAGATGGGATTTACCGATTCGTTTGCGATCCTGACCCAGACGCTCGACGTTTCTAGCCAACACTTTCAAGTAAACCACACCTGTGCACGCTCCTAATAAATAATTCAAAGCGATGTTGAGCGAGTAAAAAATCCAGACGAAAACGAAGATCATTCCAGTCAGTACCAGGGTGATCAAGAGCAATTCTTGCTGGAGCTGATAGAACTCCTGCATTGAGCTGCCTGTTTTCCCAGAGGGAGCGCTGGACTGTGATGGTTCGCTCATAATGGATAGTGGTTTAGAAAGCGAAGGCTGACCAACCTTAAGCAGCAACTGACAGGGAATTCAGATACTGAATTCCTTGAGTTGTTGCGTGTGCCCCAGATATGAAGAAGATCATATCACGCAGGGAGTAATAATACTTAACGTGAACCTGGAGTCAAAATAATCATTCGTTGAACCAGTAACTCTCTAACGGAGGTCAGATCCAGAGGGATGGTCGTCAAGAGATCCCGAACCGTTTTCCGTTCCAAATTGGGCTCGCAAGCTTGAAGAAACTGAAACATTTCTGGGGAAAGATTGACGACCTGATAGTCTTCGTTGAGCAGGCATTGGCTGGGCCAACCATTCATGCAGGGATTGCGCTCTGGGATGGCCCTTAACAGATCTTCATCAACAGCCCAATCGTGGTGGGGAAGGGGGGGACGTCCCAGGAAGAATTCGTAGTGGGTAATGTTTTCAGAATTGAGGAGTTCAACAAGTCGATAGCGCTGGCGATCGCTCAATCCTGCGACCCGTGCCATCAGCTCAGGTTCTTTACCCAGTAGCGGCTCCAGATCCCAGGAGCGGGGGTTGGAGAAACCCAGGAACTCCAGCCCGGATGCCTCAATTAATTCAAACAGGGTATCGATGGTGTAATCGATCTCCTGGGGATGGACGTACATATCGGCAAAGCATTCATCACGATGGTTCTCCAGCGACCACCGTTCCTTTTCCCGCTTGACCAGACGGTTCGTTTCGGGGAGCGCTGCAAAAATTTGCCGCCCCACCTTCACCCCATCCCGGTAGTCCCCCCTTTTTTCTCCCTGGAGAAGGGCGATCGCCTCCTGCATCAGCTTAATTTCCCACCGCCCCAACTCAGCATAGACAAAAATATGCAACAGCCCACCCGGTGCGAGTTTGGCAGCCAGCGCTTGAATTCCCCGAATCGGATCAGGCAGATGGTGCAGCACGCCCACACAATTAATCAGATCAAACTCTCCCGCAAGCTGATCAACCTCATACAGACTGAGGTGATGAAACTCGACCCGATCAGCCCCGGAGCGACGACACCGCTCCCTGGCCACCTCCAAAGCGCCTGAACTTAAATCAATGCCAACCACCTGCGCCTGGGGATTCAGATGTACCAGATACTCGGTTCCCACTCCGGTACCACAACCAGCATCTAGAATCCGAATCGCCTGTTTTGCAGGCATCTGCCCAGTGCAAAAACTGTAAGCTGCCTGCCAGTTCCAGCGCCAGTTATAACCGGGAGGGGGTTCGTCCAGCAAGGGCTCTGGAGGGAAGGGATAGGTATCGTAAAGTTTTGCAACAGCGGCACTAACAGTCTGAGCGTCGGTCATAGAAGTAAAATGCAGGAGGGTACAGGCTATCTAGGGTACAGGGTAGGGGGGATGGGGGAAAGGGGAAAGGGTAGGGAAACAGGGGCGAGGAACTGGGAGCAGAGGCTATGAAAGCGTTGAGTTTTGAGTTCCTATCTCACTCCTGACCCTTCACCTCTGCTCATTTGTAACAAAACCTTTACGATTTCTCAGCTATGTCCCCCCTTTCCTCTATGATCTGACGATAAATCGAGCGGTTGGGCTCTACATACTTTTTAATAAAACGAGTGGTAGAACCGAATCGTTTTAACCTGAATATTGAACTGGTTGACCCCGTGCCGTCACTGTTTGGGTTCATAAAATGTCTTCTTCTACTATCTCGAAGAAGGCTTTAATGAAGGTTGCCAGGTGACACTGTGGTCAGATTTAACACGGTCACAATCTGTATAAGGGAGCTTTTGAAATCCAATGACTGTTAGAGCAAGTGGTGGAAGCTCAGTTGCGCGCCCAAACCTTTATCAAACCCTACCAGTATCAACCATTTCCCAGGCCGAGCAACAAGACCGCTTCCTGGCGAAGGGAGAACTGGATGAACTTTTAAGCTATTTCGGCTCTGGCGCAAAGCGCTTGGCGATTGCAGAAACACTTACCAGGAATTCCGATCTTATTGTGTCCCGGGCAGCCAACCGCATCTTTGTGGGGGGTTCTCCAATGTCTTATTTGGAGAAGCCACGTGTGGAAGAGCCCGCCAAGACGCTAGCGGGTGTCGTGTTGGATGCACGGGAAGCAGCAAAACTAGGAACGGCAACCTACGTAGGGGCTGGAGGTGGCCCCGCGCCCAGCGGTGTTTTGGGAGGTCTGCGATCGCTCTTTACCGTTTCCAGCGGGGTGGTCATTCCGCCCAACTTCAGACCGATCAATGTTTCTCGCTACGGTCCTGGCAACATGGCGAAGTCGCTGCGTGACCTGAGCTGGTTCCTGCGCTATGCGACCTACGCGATCGTGGCCGGAGATCCTAACATTCTCGCAGTTAATACCCGTGGTCTGCGAGAGATTATTGAGCGGGCCTGTTCTGGGGAAGCGACACTGGTGGCACTTCAGGAGATGAAGTCGGCCGCCCTCAGCTATGTTCGCGGAGATGCGGAGGCTGAGGCGATCGTGGGCCAGTACATGGATGTCATCATCACCGAGTTCAAAGCGCCCACCCCCTCTGATAAGCTACGTCAGCGTCCCTCACCTGACTTGCAGGGGCT
Organism: Leptolyngbyaceae cyanobacterium HOT.MB2.61; assembly: GCA_023511615.1. Taxonomy (GTDB): domain Bacteria; phylum Cyanobacteriota; class Cyanobacteriia; order Leptolyngbyales; family Leptolyngbyaceae; genus Leptothermofonsia. The sequence goes on along the minus strand of JAIMBL010000123.1, from coordinate 5,863 downwards.
TCAATTGCCCCAGATTTACCACCTGGCTGCCGAGCGTCGGCAAAAATTTGTAATGAAGCCAGGGCTTTCTCCCTCTGAGAAGAATGAAGTGGTGAAAGCGGCCTATCGGCAGGTGTTTGAGCGAGATATCACCCGTGCCTACTCACTCAGCCTGTCCGATCTGGAATCGAAGGTTAAAAACGGCGATATTTCCATGAAGGAGTTCATTCGTCGTCTGGCCAAGTCTCCGCTCTATCGCAAAAACTTCTTTGAGCCCTACATCAACAGTCGGGCACTGGAACTGGCCTTCCGTCACATTTTGGGACGGGGACCCAGCAGTCGCGAAGAAGTCCAGAAGTACTTCAGCATCGTTTCCAGCGGTGGTTTGGCAGCGCTGGTAGATGCTCTGGTTGATTCCCAGGAGTACGCAGACTACTTTGGTGAAGAGACGGTTCCTTACCTGCGTGGGTTAGGTCAGGAGGCGCAAGAGTGCCGCAACTGGGGACCTCAGCAAGACCTGTTTAACTACAGTGCCCCCTTCCGCAAGGTGCCTCAGTTTATTACCACTTTTGCCGCCTACGATCGCCCCCTGCCGGATCAGCACGTCTACGGTTCTGGTAACGATTCGCTGGAAATTCAGTTTGGGGCCATTTTCCCGAAGGAGACTCGCAACCCCAGCGCAAGACCGGCTCCCTTCGGCAAAGATACTCGACGGATTCTGATTGCCCGTGGCCCTGGCATCAACAACCAGACTGGCAATCCAGGAGCCAGGGGGATTGCACCCGGCAGTCTGGGTCCTAAAGTGTTCAAGCTCGACCAGATTCCCAGTTTTGGCGGAATCTCCCGGCGTGGTTTGTTTGGGGAAAGCGTCAAAACGGCTTCACCCAAGGGTGTCAGCGTCAAATTCTCCGAAAGTTCAACTCAGGCGGTCATTCGGGCAGCCTACCTGCAAGTGTTTGGGCGGGAGGTTTATGAAGGTCAACGCCAGAGCGTAGCCGAGATTAAGCTTGAGAACGGCGAAATTACGGTGCGGGAATTCATCCGGACGCTAGCAAAATCAAACGTGTTCCGGAGCATGTACTGGACGCCACTATACGTGATGAAGGCGGTTGAGTACATTCATCGCCGGTTGTTGGGACGCCCGACCTATGGACGGCAGGAAACCAACAAATACTTCGATATCTGCGCCAAGAAGGGGTTCTACGCTCTGATTGATGCCATTATCGATAGCGTTGAATACTCGGAAGCCTTTGGAGAAGATACGGTTCCTTACGAACGTTATCTCACTCCCGGTGGTCTTGCCCTGCGGAATATGCGAGTTGGCAGTGCTGCTGAAAAAGCCGTCAAGGTTGAAGCGGATGGTACACCTCGCTTTATTGAACTGGGTCAGGTTACAGAAACCCGGACTGAGCCTGATGTTCAGTTCCGCATTTCTCAGGGTGTAACGAAGAAACGGGAACAGACAAAGATCTTCAAGTTGACCAACCTGGTAGACAAGGCCAATCTGAAGACGGTGATTGGTGCTGCTTACCGTCAGATCTTCGAGCGGGATATTGCACCTTACATCGTGAAGAACGAGTTTACGGTGCTGGAAACCCAGTTGAGCAATGGTGACATCACGGTTAAAGAGTTCATTCAGGCCCTGGGTACCTCTAGCCTCTATATCAAGGAGTTCTACACGCCCTATCCCAACACGAAAGTGATTGAGCTAGGAACCAAGCACTTCCTGGGACGGGCCCCTCTGGATCAGGCTGAAATCCGTAAGTATAACCAGATTCTGGCCACCCAGGGCTTGCGGGGCTTTATTCAGTCCATGGTGAGCAGTGAGGAATATGGTCAGGCCTTTGGGGAAGATACGGTTCCTTACAACCGCTACCTGACTTTACCCGCTGCCAACTATCCCAACACTCAGCGGCTTTATAACAAGCTAACCAAGCAGGATAGGGAACTGGTTGTGCCTAGCTTTGAGCCAACTCACTCAAGTGTGGATACGGCTGAACTACCGTTGACGGGTATGGCGATCGCCGAAAGTTCGAAAGCCAGTGCTGAACCGGCTTATGTCGGGCTGGGCCGCACTTCCAGCACTGCAGATGTGCAAGCTTCTGGAAGTACCTCCCAGAAACCTGCCCGCATCTATCGCCTGCCCCCCGGTATTCCTCCCATTGAGGCAGAGCAGGTGGTCAATGCTATTTACTGCCAGGTGATGGATTTAGCAGGCGGTCCAATTCCGGAGGCATTCCGTCAACGCGAACTGGAAGCTGCACTTATCAATGGCAACCTTTCCGTGAAGGAATTTGTCCGGGCTCTGGCCAGTTCAGATGCTTACCAGGTCCGCTTCTGCGCGCCCTACCCCACTGGCAAAGCGGTTGAATTCCTGTTCCGGCACCTGTTGGGTCGGGCACCGGCTACCCAACTGGAAATCTTCCAGTACAACAAGTTGTTGACGGACAGCGGGTTGAAGGTGACGGTGAATGCGATCGTGGATGGATCTGAGTACAACCTGTACTTTGGCAATGACACGGTTCCTTACAAGCGCGTCCCTACCCTGTCGGCTGGAAATTACCTCGGCAGTGTCAGGGTAGATAACGGTCTCGTGTAATTGCTGACTGACAGAAAATAGAAGTCAAAAGATAGGAGAAAGAGGAGATAGGAGAGAGAGGTCAAAGTATTTCTCTCTCCTGTCTTTTTATGAAGAATTGGTATTAATTCAACACCTGCTTATGAAGAATTGGTATTAATTCAACACCTGCAACGCTTTCCACACCCGTTCTGGAGTCATGGGTAACTGAGTCAGGCGGGCTCCGGTGGCGCTGGCAATTGCATTGGCGATCGCTGGAGCCATGCAGTTGGTCGTAATTTCTCCTACCCCTTTAGCGCCAAAGGGACCGTGGGGGTCTTCCGATTCAACCAGAAATACTTCCATCGGACACATATCTGCCGCTGTTGGAATCCGGTAAGAGCGGAAAGCAGGGTTAAGGATTTTGCCCCGTTCATCGAACAGCAGTTCTTCCATCAGAGCGTAGCCAATGCCCATCGCACTGCCTCCCGTCGCCTGCCCCAGACAGATGCGTGGATTGATCGCCTTGCCTAGGTCGATCGCCTGCACGGATCGCAATACTTTAACCTTTCCAGTTTCCGTATCGACTTCGACCTCAACCCCCTGGACTGCGAAGGTGAGGGTGGATTCATCAGCAAAGTATTTTACATCGGCAGAGAGGAGGGGATGGGGGGTAGCTTGAGCCAGGTCTTTGAAGGTGAGGGTTTTGCTATTCGCCTGAAACGTGCCGTTCGAGAAAGAGACTGGTTCGGAGTCGGCCTGCAAAAGCGTTCCTGCCAGTTTCAATAGTTGGGCATGGAGCTTTTCGGCTGCCAGTTTGGCAGCATGACCAGAAATATAGAGCGTGGCGGAAGCGTAGGAACCAGCATCAAAAGGAGTGGTGTGGGTGTCAGCAGTGATGATGTCAATATCAGCAACGGTAATACCCAGAACGTGGGCGGCAATCTGGCGCAGGGTAGTGTCCGAGCCTGTACCCACATCGACCGAGCCCGTCCGCATACAGAACCGACCGTCTGGCTGGAGCGAGAGATTGACACAGGCTGTATGAATTTTTGCCAGGCCACTACCCTGCATGGAGATGGCAAAACCAACCCCACGCCGCAGATGGGGATTGGAAGCTGGTGGTGGAGTGGGGGCGTTATCCATCGCCTGAATTACTTTGTCAAAGCACTCTTTCAATGCATAACCACCAATCAGATTAAAGTGGTTTTCGCCGTGCCCGATCGCAATCACATCCCCTGGGCAGATGACGTTCTTCCGGCGCACTTCTATGGGGTCAAGCCCCAACTTGTGGGCCATTTCGTCCAGTAGCGTTTCCATCGCAAAAACACCCTGGGTTGCCCCGTATCCCCGAAAAGCTCCCGCAGGCATGGTATTTGTATAAACGGCATAGCCAACGAAGCGTTTGTTGGGGCAGCGGTACATTCCTAGCGATTCATTGCCTGTCAAAAAGACAACGGTCTGACCATGGTTGCCATAGGCTCCCGTATTGGCGATCGCCTCCATATCCATCGCCACAAATGTCCCATCGGCCTTCATTCCAACTTTGAGGCGCACAGTCATCGGATGACGGCTATTGGTGCAGGTAAATTCCTCCTGGCGGGTAAACTCCCACTGGACGGGTTGCTCGGTTCGCAGCGTTGCCAGGGCGCACAGGTCTTCACAGAGAATTTCCTGCTTATTGCCAAAACCGCCTCCAATCTTTGCCTTGTAAACCCGGATTTTTTCCTTAGGCAGGTCATACAGTTCGGACAACACCCGCTGGCAGTGGAAGGGCACCTGAGTACTGGAGCGAACTACCAGTATTCCTTCCTCATCCACCCAGCTTGTGCAGATGTGGGGCTCCAGATGAGCATGTTGTACTGCTGGCAGGCGGTAAGTTTTTTCGAGCACTAAATCGGCCTGCGCAAACCCCTGGTCTACATCACCTGACTGCATTGAGACATAACCGGAAATGTTACGGCTGGGGTTGGCGATCGCGATAGATTCAGGTTCGTCGTGGAGGATGGGGAAAGGGAAGGGAGGAAGGGTAGATGGATAACTCTCCCACTCCTCCATCCTCCCACTCCTCCACTCTTCCACTCCTGCCGACTCCAGGCTCCTACCCATCGCCTCGACTGGATCCGTGACGTGGGGCAGAAGTTCGTAATCGACTTCAATTAACTGACAGGCTTTTTCTGCGATTGCAACGGAATCGGCAACGACGGCAGCGACGCGATCACCAATGAAGCGGACTTTGTAGTCCAGAATGTAGTGGTCAAGCGGGTCAGGGACTGGGTCGGCATGTCCTGCCGTAGTATAGGGTCGGCGAGGCACATCTTTATAGGTGAGAACCAGATGGACACCAGGGAGGGCTTTTGCCCTTTCAGTGTTGATCTGGCGGATGATGGCATGGGGATGGGGCGATCGCAACACCTTCATATGCAGCAATCCCGGCGGTGCCCAATCAGAGGTATACACGGGTTTACCCGTCACAATGTCGGGACCATCTTGCTTGGGAATGCTCTGACCAATTTGGGGAGGGGAGGAGTGGGTTTTGAATTCTGAGTTCTGAGTTTTGAGTTCTTCTGGTTCCTGATTTTCTTCTTTCCTCTCTTCTTTTTCTTCTTCCTTCTTCCTGGCTCCTAGCCCCCAGTCCCTGGCTCCTAGCCCCTCCTGACTTCCGACCTCTGGAGACTTCCCCCAAAGAATGCTTTCCACAATCGCCTGATACCCCGTACAGCGACACAAGTTTCCCCGCATTGCCAGCCGCAGCTCGCTCTCGGACTCAAACTCCATCTTCTCAGCACTCATCACCATACCAGGGGTACAGAAACCACACTGGAAACCTTGATTTTTCAGAAATGCCTGCTGCACAGATGAAAGCTGCCCATCCTGAGCCAGCCCTTCAATTGTGATAACGGCGTGTCCCTCTGCTCGTATTGCCGGATAGAGACAGCTATGCACCGGAGCCCCATCCATCCACACAGTGCAGGCCCCGCAGTCCCCAGTTTCGCAAACCCGATGCACTCCTACCCAGCCCTGTTGACGAAGCAGACTCAGCAGGCTGGTGCCAGGAGAACACTTTGCAACTAACGGCTGATTGTTGACTTTGAGGGTAATGGGTTGCATGGGGGAGTGGTTTGTTAGTTGTTAGTTGTTGGTTGTTAGAGAAAGTGAGGGGTGAGGTGACAGATGACAGGCACCAGGTAAGTCTAAGCGAGGAGAGAGATGTGAGGGGTGAGGTGAAAACTCAGGACTCAAAACTTTTATATAGCTGTCGCCAGGTTGCTTAGGACACTGGGTTTAAGGGATGTGTGGGGACTTCGCCCCCAGCTAGGGGTTCCA
>JAIMBL010000122.1 GCA_023511615.1 Leptolyngbyaceae cyanobacterium HOT.MB2.61 | reverse complement strand
AGTTGCGGCGCAATATGAAGAATCGCTTGCTCAAGCTGAATGACCGTTTGCTGTTGCGCAAGCGATCGATGATCGAGACCATCATCGACTAGTTAAAGAACATCTCCTAGAGCGAGCACTCCCGGCATCGCTCCCAGGTCAACTTCCTGGTCAACCTGGTGGGGGGATTAATTGCCTACTGCCATCAACCGAAAAAGCCCTCGATTGCACTTGACTCAAACTTGCTCCCCCAGGCTTATCCGTAACTGACGTTAGGCCACAAAACAAATGAAAAAATTGTATATCTCGCTACTTTTTTGTCATTCTTTCATCAAATTTGAAATAATGGGAATAATACGGACGTTAAAAGGCCATTGATACGAGGTTGAGTTATGTTTGAGTGCCCTAATATTTCCCCTCCCAAAACTGCGAAAGAACTGGAGCAGGCCATCCGTCGCTACCGGGCCAGTAATTTGAAGGGGGTTGACCTTTTTTGCCAGTGGCTGGCGATTCGGGACGCCTCTCTGGAGCAAAATAGTTCAGAATTTGAGGGCGATCGCGTCCCCGGAGAAGACAGTTACTAGCGGATCGAGTGGCTTCCCAGTTTAGAATACCTAAGTCCACTCAATCGTTGCGAGTTAAGTTATGACAAACCAGCTTCCCATCCCGGTTCTAGTCAATGGTGCAGCGGGCAAAATGGGGCGCGAGGTCGTCAAAGCCGTTGCCCAGGCAGAAGATATGACGTTGATGGGCGCGGTGGATGCTAATCCAGAGCATCTGGGTAAGGATGCGGGAGAGCTGGCTGGCTGTGGAACGCTGGAAGTTCCAATTACAAACGAATTTCAGCCTATGCTGGCGTTTGTCTCCCAGGAAAAACAACTCGCCGTCATGGTGGATTTTACTCACCCAGATTCGGTTTACGAAAATATCCGGTCTGCGATCGCCTATGGTGTTCGTCCGGTGATTGGCACCACTGGTCTAAGTCCCGAACAGATTCAGGACTTAGCAGAATTTGCCGACAAAGCCAGCACTGGTTGCCTCATCGTTCCCAATTTTTCCATCGGGATGGTTTTGCTCCAGCAAGCAGCCATTCAGGCTTCCCAATACTTTGACCACGTTGAGATTATTGAACTGCACCACAACCAGAAAGCTGATGCCCCCAGCGGCACCGCTCTCCAAACGGCTCAAATGCTGGCAGAGTTTGGCAAATCCTTCAACCCACCCAGTGTTGAGGAAACCGAGAAACTAGCCGGAGCCAGAGGCAGCAAAGCCGATGCTGATATCCGCATTCACAGCGTCCGGTTACCTGGTTTGATTGCCCATCAGGAGGTTATCTTTGGTGCTCCTGGTCAAATTTACACCCTGCGCCATGATACCAGCGATCGCGCCTGCTACATGCCCGGTGTTCTACTGGCAATTCGCAAAGTTATTCAACTCAAAACGCTGGTGTATGGGTTGGAGAAAATCTTGTAAAAGGTTGGAGCATCTGCCTCACAATCCAAAATCCAGAGTCGAAAATGCTATCACAAACAAAAATAAGGGAGTCACGGGAATCAAGGGGTTAAGAAATCATCTCCCACAGGCACGCAGGAATAGCTTTTGAAACTCTACGACCCAAAAGCCAACCGTACTTACTGCCAGACTGATTCCCAGTTCCTGAACCGATAGCTCCTTTGTCGAAAAGATGCTCTGGAACCAGGGGACGTAGATCACTGCCATCTGCAAGGAAAATGTCACCAGGACGGCACCCAGCATCGGTTTATTTGACAATAGCCCTTGCTTCCATAGCGAATCTCGCTCAGACCGCATGGCTAGTGCCAGACTCATGCGAGAGAAGGCCAGGGTCGAAAACACCATCGTTTGCCAATCGGACCATTGGTTAGACCAGAAATAGTAGCCCGTTAACAGGAAGACAATTCCCATCAGTAGCCCAACCCAAATAATGTCTCTTCCCACACCCCGGCTAAATACGCTTTCATTGGGGGGATAGGGGGGGCGACGCATCACATTACTTTCGGCAGGCTCAACACTCAGCGCCAGGGCCAGCAATCCATCTGCCAGCAGGTTGATCCAGAGGATTTGGGTTGGCTTTAGCGGCAGGGGCATGGCCAGCAATGGCGCAAATAGCATGATCACGACGCTGCTGGTGTTTCCGGTCAGGTTATAGCGGATGAATTTGCGAATGTTGTCGTAGATCACCCGGCCTTCTTCGACGGCGGCAACGATAGTGGCAAAGTTGTCATTGAGCAGCACCATATCTGCCGCCTCTTTAGCAACATCTGTTCCCGCAATACCCATGGCGACGCCGATATCAGCCTTACTGAGGGCAGGCGCATCGTTCACTCCATCTCCCGTCATTGAAACGATGTGTCCCCGGTTTTTCAAGGCTTGCACAATTGATAGTTTTTGTTGGGGGGAGACGCGGGCATAGACGGAAACACCTTCAACCTGCTGTTCCAGTTCAGGGAGGGAAAGTCTGTTAAGATCCTGCCCGGTCAGGTAGTGACCATCTTTAGAAATCTCCAGTTCTTCTGCAATGTGCTTCGCCATGAGAGGATGATCGCCTGTAATCATGACAGTGCGAATGCCTGCCTGGTTACAGGTCTGAACGGCTGCTTTGGCTTCTGGGCGAGCGGGATCCAGCATTCCTACCAGACCAGCAAAAATCAAGTCTTGCTCGACATCGACTTCCTTACCGGGATCGGGTACTGCCTCCAGAGGGCGGAGGGCAACTCCTAAAACGCGGGTACCTGAACTAGCGAGGCGATCGTTGCGATCGCGAATCTGCTGGTACCATTCCTCATTCAGGGGTTCTGTTATGTCATCCAACCAAACGTGGCTACAAATTTGCAGCAGTCCGTCCACCGATCCTTTGGTAAACGCAATGTAGGGAGTATCGGGTAGGGCTGGAATCGGCGGCAGCAGTTGGGAAGAGGGGTTGTCATACTTCCAGCGATCGCCTTCCCGCTCGATCTGGTGAATAGTGGTCATCCGCTTGCGGTCAGAGTCAAAGGGGGCCTCTGCCCGACGGGGAAACAGGTCTTCCAGTTCATCTTTGTCCAAGCCGAGGCGATCGGCGGCAACCACCAGGGCAATTTCTGTTGGATCTCCAATGGCTTTGGGTACCTCAGAGTCGGGTCTACTTTCGGCGGCTTCCACCTCATCATCGTCCGGTACCAGAGCGTTGTTACAGAGGGCACTACCCACCAGGGTGAGCGCCATCGGAGGGGGCAGGGCAGTTCCCTCACCGGGCTTGAAAATCGACTTTTTGCCATCCAATCGAGAGGTAATTTCAGCAAAGGTTTCTCGCAGATCAACCCGCTGACCAGCCAGGGACAGGATCGTGACCGTCATCCGATTTTCGGTCAACGTGCCCGTTTTGTCAGAGCAAATGGTGGTGACAGATCCGAGGGTTTCAACGGCGGGCAGTTTGCGGATCAACGCTTTACGCTTCAACATGCGCTGGGAACCAAGGGCTAGGGCGATCGTAACGACGGCAGGCAACCCCTCTGGAATGATGGCAACCGCCAGGCTAACTGCCGTGAGAAACATATCTTCAAATCTTTCACCGCGGAAAATGCCAAAGGCAAAAATCACCGCGACCAGAATCAGTGCCATCAATGCCAGGCGACGACCCAGTTGATCTAATCGGCGCTGCAGAGGAGTTTGTTCCTGCTCAACGGATTGCATCGAGTCAGCAATTTTGCCCAACTCGGTGTTCATCCCGGTTTCAGTGACAACTGCCCGCCCCCGCCCGTAGGTAACGATGGTGCCCATGAACACCATGTTGATGCGATCGCCCAAAGGCAGGCTTTCCCCAGCAATAGGGGCCGTACTTTTCTCAATCGACTCCGACTCTCCAGTAAAGGCAGATTCTTGAGTTCGTAAATTGATACTTTCCAGGAGGCGGGCATCGGCGGGGACCTGATCGCCATCCTCAAGCTGAATAATGTCTCCCGGCACCAATTCGCTTGCCACCACCTGTTGCCATTCTCCCTCCCGCCAGACACGGGCTTTGGGCACAGCCATTTTTCTCAGGGCGGCAAACTCTTTGCCAGCCCGATACTCCTGAGTAAAGCCAAGCACCCCGTTAAAAACCACGATCGCCATAATGGCGGCAGCGTCTTTGAAGTCGCCCAAAATGGCAGAAATGACGGCAGCCACAATCAACACCAGTACCGTCGTTGCAGTAAACTGCTCCCACAACATCAACCAGGGGCTTTTGGGCGGGCGTTCCCTCAGTTCGTTTTTACCGTACTGCAACAGCCGTTGTTCGGCTTCTGCAAAACTTAAGCCAGTGTCTTCGCTTGTTCCCAGTTGGCGTAAAACTTCGGCAGCTTCAAGACGGTACCAGTTGTCCATGAGAAAAAGGAGCGATCGCGCAAATCAGCCATCCAGATTAAACCATACCTGAGTAGTTGCCAATTGTTTTCCTCAAACTCAGCAGACTTTCATTCCAACCTGATAATCTAAGTAGGCACACATAATTATTAGTTGGAAGAAAGGGGAGTGGGGGCGTTGCCCCCAGGCAGGAGGTTTCACCCCCTCCACCCCCCAAAACCATCTTTAACTTAATTGCACCCAGCTACTTACTACCATTCCAGACTTCATTCAGCTTTTCGCTTAACCGAAGAGGTAGTTCCATGCTTGATCTTCAGGATACTCTTGCCATATTGCATCCAGCACTGGCAGTGGTGATTGTTTTTCCTCTCATTGGGATAGTAGCGCGTCTTGCATGGCAGACTCGTCAACGCCGCTTGCAAGTTGCTGACGAGGGTAAAAGTAAAATTCCCCCTGTGGTTGGACAGGAGCATGTACAGCTAGGACGATGGCTAAGTGGTTCTGTGGTCGGGATTGCTCTCCTGGGGCTGGCCTATCCTATTTTTTCTAAAATGCTGAAGAATGAGGCCTGGACAAAGGAGCCATTCCGTTTTTTCTTCGTCATTGCGATCTTTGCCGCCACGATCGCATCCCTGGCGATTCTCTACAATGCCAGACCTAAGATCTGGAGGGCTATCTTTGCAACCCTTACAGGAATGGGGGTGGTCATTCTTGGGTTTCAGCCAGAAGTCTTTCGCCGAGATGATGAGTGGTATGTCTCTCATTTCTACCTGGGCATCGCCGTCACCATGCTGATGATCTTTTCCTTGGCGATTGTTCAGGAAATTTATCAGGATCGGCAAAACCGCTGGCGTAATGTTCACATTGTCCTCAACAGCATTGCTCTGTTGTTCTTTATCAGCCAGGGATTTACTGGAACACGAGATTTGCTAGAAATCCCTCTCAGTTGGCAGGCACCTGCTATCTATAAGTGCGATTTTGCAAATAAGAAGTGTGAGTAGTACGGCGCTCTAAAAGTTAGGACGGGGTGCAGGGGTGGAACCCTGTCTGGGGAGCAGTTCCAACTCCCTCTTTTTACAAAGAATTAGGCGACCCGCTTATCGCCGCAGGAACTTAAGGAAGGGCCTTAAAGCTATAGGTATTGCCATTGTTTGAAGTTGGGGGGGCTACGGTCATCAGGTAAATGCTGCCTTTGCGATCGCCCGTTGGCAGAAATTGAATTGGGCCAGTTGCTCCAGTAGCAGAGAAATTCTGTGCAATGGTTCGTTGAATTCCAGAGCGAGTTGGCGCATTGCGAAGGGCTTGAATCAATGTAACAGTGGCATCGTAGCCGAGTGCTGTGCGCCAGCTTAATGGAATCTGGCTGCCCCAGAGGGCGGTGAATTTCTGCTTAAACGAGGGCTGGGTCAGATCTGCTGGCACAGCGACCACCATGCCAACCGCATCCTTTCCGGCAATTTTGAGGAGTTTAGGCGCAAACAGGCTTTCGCCAGAAAGGAGTTTGAGTCGTCTCGCATTGACCGAAACTACTTGAATTGCCCGGTCTGAGCGGGTGTGGTCGGATGCCAGCATAATCGCTTCTGCCCCTTTTGCGATCGCGGCATTGACGCTTTCATAGGCATCGAAGTCTGGGCGGGCAAGGTCAAATTCTGCTACGGGTTCAATGCCTGCACTGTAGAACAGGGCATTCCTGAATTCATTCTTGAGGGAATTACTGTAATTGCTGGAAGAATTGAAGAAAATCACCACCCTGCGCCGTTTCATCCGATTCAATAGGTGATCGACCAGAGTTCTGGCGGTTAGCTGATCACTGGGAATCGTCCGAAAAACATAATCGCCAACGTTGGATAACTGAACGGCAGAACTGATGGGCGCAATCATCACCAGTTGGTTATTCTGGTAGATTTTAGCGGCGGCGATCGTTGTGTCGCTAATAGTGTGTCCCACAACTCCCAAAATAGCTGGTTCGTCAACTAAAGCCTTTGCCAGTTGGCGTGCGGTTGCTGGTTGATTGCCATCATCGGCCAGGCGAACCTTTAAGGGAGTGCCATTGATGCCTCCTACCCGGTTCACTTCATCCTGAGCCTGGGCAACTCCCCGTAACACCTCTAGGGCTGATCGCAGCGCATCATCTCCCATCTGAATGGCGGCGGCAATTTCGTAGGACGGGTTGGAGCCAATGCGGGCGTTGTTCAAATAGATCAGTGTTTCTGGATCGGTGCGATCGCTTTTAAGAGCCGCCTGAAATGCCTCAATCGCCTTAGCATAGTTCCCGCTAGCAAATTGCTCAACGCCTTCCTGCTTTTCAGGGTTGGTTTGCCACTGATTTAATACTCTTTCGCCTGCGCTCATACGCCCCTTCATCTGGAGGTCGCTTGCCGTTTCCCCCGAATCACCAGTAGCAACACCAGGTACCGGAAGGATTGAGGGAGATTGGGAAAAATTACGGGCAAAGAAGGAAAGGGCCAGGATGGCTGCGATCGCGCTCCCTCCCAGGAGCAAAACTTTTCGGATTTTTGAATGGGATCTGGCAGGTGAATCTGGAAAACTCCACTCCGATTTTTGTCCAAGGGAGGTGGAATATTGAGCCTGTGTTTCAGCACCTGGAATCATGGTTGCTCCGACCCGACTGGAAAGTGTAGCCGGGTGAGTCATCATCGTTGGCGAATCAGAGATAATTTGCCGCAGGGCTTGCAGCGCTTCCGATGCCGACTGGTAGCGATGCATAAAGTGATAGCAAACCATCTTGTCCAGAAAGGCTGCCAGGGCGCTGCTCACCTGAACCTGGTCTCGCCAGATAATCTCAGAGGTATTGAAGTCTTGCGGTAACTGAGATGGACGCAACCCTGTTAACGCCTGAAGCGCAACCATCCCCAGAGAGTACAGATCACTACTGAAGCGGGGTTTGCCCAGGCATTGCTCACTCGCCCCATAACCCGATGTGTAGATGGGAACGCTCAGGCTGGTGTCGCCAGTGGACTCTGCGATCGTATTGCCAATGGTTTTCACCGCCCCAAAGTCAATCAGCACAAATTTTCCATCGCTGGCACGGTGAATCAGGTTCTCTGGCTTGATGTCGCGGTGAATCACCCCCTGACTGTGAACAAAGACAAGTATGGTTAGCACATCCTCCAGCAAAGCAATGGCCTGACTTTCACTAAATCGGACTCCACTGGCAAATTCCTCACTTAAGGAACGCCCTTCAATGAATTCCTGAACCAGGTAAAACTCCCGATTTTCCTCAAAATAAGCCAGAAGCTGCGGAATCTGATCGTGCCTGCCTAGTTTTTCTAGGGTTTCTGCTTCTGCCTGAAACAACCGTCGTACCTGTTCCAGAACGGCTGTATTAGGACTGGCAAAGGTCAGGTGCTTCAGTACGCAGCGGGGATTGCCGGGACGCTGAGTGTCTTCAGCAATGTAGGTGTGCCCAAAGCCCCCTGCCCCTAAAACCTTGACTACTTTGTAGCGTGCACCAAGAAGTTCACCCAGCATCGCATCCCCAGAGCACAGCCGCTTCTCCGCAAAACTAGAAAAGCTTTCTTATTGACTCTACCGTGATGGTATGGATCTTGCCAGGTTGGTTTTGTTAAGTCAGTAAATATTTTTTTATTAAACGTAATACTAATTGAAGACAGGTTCAGGTGTAGCCGTAGCCGATCAACTGCCGGGACGGAATTGAATTACGCTACGCTAGCTGATTCTCCGATATAGCGATCCGATTTGGATGGTGAGAAAGATTTCCGCAGGAACTCCTTCTCACAAAGCCTCTATATCTCACAACTGATTTAGGACTGCTATAGAGACCAATGTGAATAAAAATCGTAGCGCACGTCTGAATCACACTCTGTCATGGCAAAATGAGGACGATTAATCTTCTGGAGAGTTTAATTCTATTCGGTTCCCAGCTCTTTTTCTCATCCTTCTTTTGCCGATTCGTGAATAATCCAGGTTAAGTCAGTGACATCCAACTAAGATGTGACCTTTATATCCAGCATTGTTGTAATGGTTAAGAACAATTTCAGCGATCGCTTTTCCTGCGCCTGCCCTGACCAGCGCAACACAGGCACCACCAAATCCAGCACCTGTTAACCGCGCTCCAAATACGCCTGGCGTATTTTGCAAAATGTCCACCAACTGATCCAGAGCGGGGACGGAAACTTCGTAGTCATCCCGCAGGCTGGCGTGGGAGGCGTTCATTAATTTCCCAAACTCTCCAGCCGAAAGATCTTCTAACACCTTGAGGACTCGATTGTTTTCACTGATCACATGGCGGGCGCGTTTACAAAGTGGTTCAGGTAGGGATTCTGCCATTTGAGGAGCGCTGACGTCTCGCAATGCTTTTACACCTAACTGACGTGCTGCGGCTTCGCATTCTGCCCGGCGTTGATTGTAACCGCTACCAGCCAGCGATCGCGCCACACCACTGTCAATGACGACAATCTCAGTCCCCCCTGGAAAGGGAAGAATCCGGCGCTCAAGGGTGCGGGTATCAAGAAACAGCATGTGTTCTGGATCGGCAAGACTACACGCCATTTGATCCAGAATGCCACAACTGACACCCGCGTATTGAATCTCTGCCTGCTGTCCCAATTGAGCAACTTTGACATCATCCAGATCAAGATTAAGCAGCGATCGCAATCCTCGTAACGTCGCTACTTCCAGAGCTGCACTACTTGACAGTCCTGAACCAATTGGCACAGAAGACGTCACAAATAAATTAATCGGGGGAATGGTGTAACCTGCCTGCTCTAACACCCGGATACAACCATAAATGTAACTGGCAAATCCTTGAGGTAGGGATTCAGTTGGGTTAACCTCAGCCCATTCTTCTAATTCGGCGGAATAAAAATGGTGGCAATTGTCAGGACTATATCCGATATAAACCGTTGTTTGCTGAGGAATTGCGGTAGGCAACACAAACCCATCGTTGTAGTCAGTGTGCTCACCCAACAAATTCACACGTCCGGGCGCACCTGCTTTAATATCAGGTACTGCCTTAAAAATTTGTTGAAAATCCATTGTTACCGCTCCAGGGGGACAGCACGGCGTTGTCTCTCAACAATAAGCAGCAGGATCAATAAGCAGCAGGATTCACCTCTATTCCCATTGCTTTCTCAAGCTCAACCGGGACGGCCTGCAACTCTTTTGCCTTTTCTTCCGGTAAGGCATCGTTGGCAAACATCCCCGCTGCCAGTTCGGTTCCTGCCAGGTACTTGAGTTTGTCGGCAGTACGATAGGGGGGGTAAAACTCGGCATGAAGATGCCATTCCGGGTGCGGTTCGCCATTCACCGGGGCTTGAAACCAGGCCATCAAGTAGGGAAAGGAACGCTGCCACAGTCCATCATACTTGAGTGTCACAGTTTTGAGTGCCCTGGCAAGTCCCGATCGCTGCTCTGGAGACAAATCCAGAAATGTGGCTACGGGTTGAATCGGGGCAATCCACACTTCGTAGGGATAACGGGCACACACGGGCACAAAGGCGATCGCCCATTCATCTTGATACAAAATTCGCCGATTCTCTTCAATCTCTTTTTGAATCAGATCCTGTAACAATCCCCGTTGTCGCTGCTGGAAGTATTCAAGCTGGCACATTCCCATGCGGGCAGGAACAGGCGGTATGAAGGGGTAGGCATAAATTTGTCCATGCGGATGGTGCAGCGTCACACCCACTTCAACCCCTTTATTCTCAAACGGCAGAACGTACCGAATCTGGGGATGCTGGCTGATGGCAAGGGTGCGATCGCCCCACACCTGAAACAGCAATTCTAGATGATCTAGCGGCAACGAACTTAAAGACGCCTGCGGGTCTTGCGTAAACACCACCACCTCACAGGCACCGTTGGCAGGTAGCGTATCTACAATTTCCTGAGGAGCGTCTGTTGCCATTGGAATCAGGGAGGGAAATCGATTATCAAATACCGCAATGTCATAATTTCCCGCTGGCAGTTCGGTGGGAAACTGGGGGTCTTTAGTAGGAGCCAGCGGATTGTATTCTGCAGGTGGCATAAACGTGCGTCCCTGACGATGACTGGCGTAGGCAACCCACTCAGCCCGCAGGGGATGCCAGCGCAGGTGAGGATTGGCTCGAATTGGATCGTTAGCAGGACTGGGGGCAACTATTCCCGTCGCAATGGGATAGCGGCCGTATAGGGTAAGGTTGCGACCGTCCGGCTTTAAGAGCGTTTGAGAGTACATGTTCCATTCTTGACCATGGGACTTCACCGATTCTAATTAAATTGGTATAAGCATGGCAGTTGGCCCAATATGGTCGTGTTCTAGACATGGGGATGGCTTTCTAGAAACTGCCTTTGCCGGTGGAATTCAACACTCCTGATTCACACGTCTAGAACATCACCTATGAATTTCACGGTAAGGGTTTAGTCGTTGCCGTAAAGCCGGTATGATGGGAAGCCGCGATCGCTACGACAACTGCCTCTATGATCCCCTTCTTTCTGACTTCTGTTCTGGCACAAGCCTCTCCTGCCCCCACCCCTACCCCCACCCCTCAAGAGTTCGTTGTTCCCCAAGAAGTGCGAGTGCTGCCAGGGAAATTGGACTCCATCTTGATGTTCAACAGCAATAGCCCCGAACTGGTTCAAGAAGAAGGAATTTTGCTCTCCACCTTTCCGCCCCAGGGCATGAAAACCCCTGCCGCTCACCTGAATGTGTTGTTTCAACAGCGGTTTGATGTCTTCGCCCACCACATTGCCAAAGCCAAAATCCCTGACGATCTGCGGACTCTCTACCTGGGTATTCTGCTGCACAATCCAGGTACTCAACCTGTTACCGTCAATATCCTGAGCGCTGCCAGTTACCTCAGTCAGCCCGATGCCCCCTTCATTGAGCTGCCGCCTTACGTCGATAATCCTCTAGGGACGGTTTATGCCGGACCTGGTAGCCGCGCTATGAATGAGGTTTTGAGAGGAAAACGGCAGGAAGGCTTTCCGGCGCAAATAGTGATTCCGCCAGGAAAAAGTGAGTTATTGCTAAACCTGCCCATTCCAGTCAAGACGCTGACGCCACCCATTAATGGACGTTCTACTTTGATCCGGCTTTGGAGTAGCGGTCCGATTTATGCCGCCAGCCTGGCCAGATTTGCAACGCAAAATGCCGATGGTAGTGAACAGGCTCCTACGCTGGAAGAATGGCAGACGCTGTTGCAAACGGGTAATCTGGCAGGTCCACGGGACAAAACTCCCACTCCCCCAGAGCAGACCACCGGACAAATCATCTATGGCCGTGTGGCTGGGGTTTCCAAAGGTTCCCGGTGGCAAACTCAGATTGTGGATGATGCCAAAGCGCCTTTAGCAAACTGGTATCTCAGCATTCCCCAACCCGGACAGGCTTTTTCCTACGGACTCAGCACCTTACTGAAGGGAAGATTGGGAACAGGGCAGATACAGACGGCTCCCATGATTGCTCGCTATTCCGATACAGCCTACCAGGCCCATGGGAACTATGCGGTAGAGTACAGTCTAACGTTGCCGCTACGCAATACAACAGAGCAAACTCAGACGGTTGCGATTGCCCTTGAAACCCCCATCAAAGAAGATACGCTCTCAAAAGATGGGCTGCGCTTTTTTGACCCGCTGCCCAAACAGGTCTTTTTCCGGGGCACCATTCGTCTCCGTTACAATGATGACCGGGGATTGCCCCAGACCCGCTATGTTCATCTGGTGCAGCGACGGGGGCAGATGGGAGAACCCCTGGTATTGATGAAAATGGAAAAGGGCGATCGCCGCCTTGTCCAGTTTGATTTCCTCTATCCACCCGATTCAACCCCACCCCAGATTTTGACAGTAAGAACCTTAAGCCCCTAAGCATTAATACCATAGACGCGATAGCCACTGTCTGCCAGCATGGCAAAATCGATCTGGCTGGGTCCAGGCAGCCTGTAGATGTATTGGTAAGACATGATGGAAGGAACCCTGGCAGCCGGGTGATAGAAGTCGCCCCCATCCTGAGAATGGAGAGGAATGTATTCGCCGAATACCTGTCTGGAATATTCACCGCGGAAAACCGCTGTTCTGGGATTACTTTGATCGGCTTGCCTGTTTCCAAGCCAGTTCAGCCCCACTAGGCCCAGTACATGCCCAATCTCGTGGGAAATAACCTGGTAGAGTACGGTGTCGGGCTGGTTGGCAAATACGGTTGGGCTGATGGCAATTTGTCCTACTCGTGGCATGAGTCCATAGAAGGTTGGTGAAGTGGCCCAACCTCCAAACTCATAATCCGGTCCACCCAGGCCAGATTCTATTCCACTGCTATCCTGAAAGAGATTGACGAAGATCAGCAAATCATCAACAAAGCGTTTGCTGGTGAAACTGTAGGGTCTACCCGATGCCGTTTCTAACCGATTGAGGGAATTGTTTAACTGAAAGTCAGCCCACTCGTTTGCAATGACAGATGCCCAGTCATTGGCAGCTTTTCGTGCGATCGCCCGCCGCGCTGGAGTCCAAAAACCGATCGAGTCATTGCGAAAATCCAAATCGATATTGAATTGGGTGGGGTCAGGGGCGTAGGTATTCATCGATGCTCCCAGGTCATAGGTGCCGCTCCCAGACAAACCGCCACTTAACGAATAGGAAACCGTATTTCCCATCAGGCGATCCTGGCTGGAACCATCAACTTCGGCAATGAAAGAAACTGTGCGGGGCACAAACCAATCGGTGGGTGTAAAGGTAATTGAGGTTTGGGTACCGTTGGCGATCGTATTATCGGCATCCACGACCAAAAAGTTTCCCGTGGAAAACGTGAGGCTGGTGGTTCCCAGAGGAGCCTGGTTCAATCGAACTTGGAACTGCCCGCTATCCCCTTCTCTGCCACTAAAGGAGAGATTAGTGATACTGACCGGGCTATAGATGGGAAGGTTTTGAAGACCCGTTTGCCAGTTGAGGTCTGGCACTGCTGTCACCGACCCGACCCCATTAAATGCCAGCCCATTCATGAACCAGACTACATTTTGTCCTGAAGCCGAATTGCGCCAAAGGATATCAACATTTCCATCATTATTGAAGTCGCTAGCTCCCCGGATTTGCCAGTTCAGGTCAGGAGCCGACATTACATAGCCTGTACTCATGACCTCTAACCCATTCATCAACCAGACTAAATTCTCTCCAGACAGATAGTTTCGCCAAAGAATATCTGCTCTTCCATCCCGATTGAAATCTCCAATGGCTTGAACTCGAAGGTTAACCCCAGGTACATCAGGCAAGTAAGAGACCGAAGCCAGAGCCGTACCATTCATCGCCCAGACCACGTTTTGTCCAGTAGAATAATTTCGCCACAAAATATCTACTCGGTGATCGCCCGTAAAGTCTGCAATCCCCTGAACTTGCCAGTTCAAATCCCCAACCGGAGCTAAGTAAGTCACTGAAGCAAGCTGGGTGCCATTCATCACCCAAACTACATTCTCCCCTGTGACAGAATTGCGCCAGAGAATGTCTGTTTTGTTATCCCCTGTGAAATCCCCGGTTCCCTGGATGCGCCAATTCAGATCGCCTACGGGAGCCAGATAGGCGTAGCTGGTTAATGCCGTTCCATTCAGAAACCAAACAAGGTTCTGACCGGTTGTGTAGTTTCGCCACAGCAGGTCATCTTGTCCATCGTTATTGAAGTCGGCTCGCACCTGAGAGGATTGCGAAAGCCCAGAATAACCAGGAATTGGAGCAGACAAAGGGCCAGTTTGCTGTCCTGCCGGCGCAACTGCCTGAGCAGGCGGCGGAGAATCCAAACCTGCATAGGAGGTTTGCACAGTGTACGGATTAGCACCGTGGTTACTGCTGGTGTAATCAGTAGACATCCGAGGAAATTCAAGTATATTGTTTTACCTTATATTGTTTTTAAGGTATCTACTGAAAAATTCCTGATGTTTTACTGATTACCTGAATCAACTTAAATTTTTAATGAAGCGGTTTGGGAAATTACGGATGGCACGCCATTCGAAAGAACAAGTAATGATCCGCTTCATTCTGCCAGTTCATTCTGCCAGAATATAGCGGGTCAGGATGCTCATAACTTCACCTGGATTGGGCCCTGGCATTAGAGGACTCCATTCTCTGACTTCGGCAAAACGGAGTC
The DNA here is from genome assembly GCA_023511615.1 of Leptolyngbyaceae cyanobacterium HOT.MB2.61. Taxonomy (GTDB): domain Bacteria; phylum Cyanobacteriota; class Cyanobacteriia; order Leptolyngbyales; family Leptolyngbyaceae; genus Leptothermofonsia. The sequence goes on along the minus strand of JAIMBL010000122.1, from coordinate 1,347 downwards.
GGTGGAGTGTTTGAATGGTACCAGTGACACCCCGACGAGAACCAATGACTAAGATTCGCAGGGATTCTCGCTCTGGCGGTGGCTCAACAGGTTCTTTTGCAGGAGATGGAGAAGTGGCTTCACTGGCATAAATAAGAAAATTAGTGGGCATTCGATCCTCAACAATTGAATCAACTTTTCTGACAGAATACCCGCTTAAGTGTTAAAAGTCAATATGCGATAAGTAGCTAGCCAGAATTAAATATAAAACGTTCAACGGCATAGCCCCGCCTTTGACCTCGTTGCTCAATCAGATTTATCAGCGTGATTGCCAAATCATATTCCTGCTCAAACAACTGAGAACCCAATTCATGCCGCTTGAGATGCAACCATTCATCTTCAATGCGATTCATCTGGGGTGAATAAGGCGGTAAGAAAAAGATGAATAAGCCCATTTCCTGCCATCGTTGCCACCAGGCTTGCACCGCCTTTGAGCGATGAAACGAGGCTCCATCTTGAATAATCACGGTGATTTGTCCAGTTGCCTGCCAGTGCGCTTTGGCGCGTTCGGCTTGCCAGTGCATCAAAGTCAAATAGCGATCGCTGTTGAAGCCTCCCACCACCATGCCGTAGTCAAACTGCCGCCCCGGTTGCCAAACCCCCAGCACGCTAATGCGACGACCGCGACGCTGGGGTTTGACCATCCTGTGTTGCTGCCCACGTTTGACATCGCTGTAGGTCAAGGGACTTGTTTTCTCAAACCCACTTTCATCTAGATACAGCACCCGCACCAGTCCTTCCACTGCCCACTGCTTGAGCATCTCCCAGTCGGCGCGTTTGTCCCTCACAAACTCTGGCTGTTTGGGGGGAGGCGGACTGTAGCGTAATCGGTTCCAACGGCACCCCTTTTTTGCAGCAAGCGGCTCATTGTGCGCTGGCTGAGGTGGACTTGGCGTTCGGTGGCTAGCTTCTGACACAGTTGGAGACTGGTGTCACTCTGCTCTTCCTGCAACCATTGCTCGACGGCGTTGGCATCTGCCTCTTGCCAACGCCGTTGTCGTCCTGGGCGGCGTTGCTCCCACAGCCCATAGAGTCCCGCGGTTTGCCACTGGCGAATGGCACGTCGCACCCTATGTTCATGCATGTGTAAATGTCGAGCAATTTGCCCCACCCGCCACCCATCACTGCTGAGACGCACAGCCATTGCCCGTTGACGAGTTCGACGGGGTACTTCGGTGGCTAAACTCAGTTCTCGTAGGGTGATGTCTTCCTCAACGGTTAACTCGACTTGCAAGGGAGCAGGCATCTGGAATGGTAAGAAGGGATGAAGTTCTCACTATTTTATAAGTTTCTATGGCAACTTACTTA
>JAIMBL010000121.1 GCA_023511615.1 Leptolyngbyaceae cyanobacterium HOT.MB2.61 | reverse complement strand
TTCACCCCCTCCACACCCAAAACTATCTTTAATTTAATTGCAATTTAATTGCACCCAGCTACTTAAGCAATTCAGAGGTTGAGATGACATCCCTTTTACAGGATAAATATTGTCCCGCAAGGCAAGGGGCAGACACCAGTCACAAAAAATTAAAAGGGATTGGCGATCGCATCAACTCGTAAAATATGGATTCTGTTTCCTGAATCATCGCCAACCGACCATGCTCCACCAACTTTTATCGATTACTGCTGCTGCACTTATCCCGCCACTATTGGCCAGCGCAGCCTACGATCCCAATCGCACGGAACCCCCAGCACCGGGTTGGGGGCCCTGGCAAGCCAGTAGCGAAAGCGAAAAAACAGATTATTCCGCTGGATTTTCGAACATCGAGTTAGCAGCATTTTTAGACTTTCAAACGGCCTGTGCCCAGTCTGTTGGCGTACCCGTGGATCAACTTTCCTACTGGTTTCGCCTCAGTCACCTGATCGACCAGATTGGGACGGGACAGGTGGAATATGGCTGCCTGGTAGGAGGAAACATTACCAGCTCACTGACAATAACCGCGGTTAAACGCAGTCTGGAAAAGGTCACCTGTTTGCAAGTCAACACAATGGACGGCAAGGGGCTACCCGTATACCGTAAGCCCAGGCGGACTGCTCCACCAATCAAACTTTTGCCCAATTCCTCGAAGTTAAACCCTGGCAGTTTTCCTGCACTGGTTATTACGGCGGAGGACCAGAATTGGGTTGCCATTTCTTCACCTGTCAAAGGCTGGGTGATTCAGGGATCACCCGGAAGTCGGGGTAATCTACGCCTGTGTAGTTCGCCAATTAAATTTATTAATCATTAATCAAAAAGCTCTTCTTTAGAAGGATGCAAAGTTTTTTGCTCCTATTCAGGTTGGAGTTTACCAGGAAGAAATTGACAGCGAATCTTTTGTTTGGAACACTCTTCCTTAGTGGTGCAGAAAACTCCTGAAAGCCTTTCCAGTAAAGGATTCTTCTAAAAATGAGGTTTTCATAGTGGAGGGCTGTTCGAGGTAATCTTCCATGTGTTTACAGGATTTGAGACTATGAATCTTGGCTTTTTCCAGCCTCCCTCGGAGAGCTAGTATTCTCTGGCAGACTTTTCTGCACCACTAAGTGCAACGAGTCCACAACCCAGGGCTGAGAGTAATATTTATGCAAAAAGCCAGTGGTTTGTAAACACAGTAACCCTCCCATGCATTAATGTCTTTTGCTTTTTCGGGATTGCTGAATCTAGGTATAAAAAAAGTGTTATATGAATCAGAACTTCGTTTCGATTCATATTTCTCTTCAGCGACATCGCTGTTTTTTATTGTTGTGAGTGAAGACCAATCAAGTTGTTTTCAGTATCAAAGACCAGGCTGATGAAGCCATATTCACCAATCGACTTTTTGGGCTGCTCAATGCTTCCACCTGCGGTTTTGACTCTGGCTTCTTCGACAGCACAGTCTTCACAACCGAAATAAATCAGTGTGCTATTTCCACCAGAAGAGACCCCAGGCATTTTGACAATCGCCCCTGGAGCACCTGTCTTTTCACTACTCATTGGAAATGTCCACATTTCAAGGTCCGGGCTGTTCAGCTTCTCCAACTTGATCTGGAACACACTTTCATAAAAGGCTTTGGCGCGTTCAATATCTTCCACGTAGATTTCAAACCAGACGACAGGATTGGGATTCATGATGTTCACCTTTCTTCTCAGATAGTAGACATGATTACATAAGCTTTTATTTAGCCAACTGGTTAATAAAAGCTAGTGTTCCGTCAGGAAAATTTTGATGGGTAAAAAACCTCAAAATTTAACTCAAATCAAACCATTAAACTTTAACCACCTGTCAAATTTAGTTTGACAGACCACTAGACTAAATGTACTAGTTTGAAATGTCAAGCGATCGCCTGAATCATCAGCAAGATGTCCTCATACTCATGCGGCAACTGGTGTTGCAAATACTAAATTTTGCAACATAGGGATTTGGGGGCGTCGCCCCCAAGCAGGGTTAGAGCCCCTGCACCCCCCAACAAAACTTTCTTTTTGCTGTACTAGCGTTCCGTCAGGAAAATTTTGATGGGTCAAAGACCCTCAAAATTTAACTCAAGCTAAACCATTAAGCTTGAGTTACCTGTCAAATTTAATTTGACAGACCATTAGCTCAATGAAGCCTTAAGGTGGCATCGGAGATCGATACAACCTTAAAAAAATGATCAAATCAATACATCTGAACTATAATACAAGTAAACTATAAGGTAGGGAAGCATGGCTCCTCTTAAACGTCTTGAGAAAGAATTGTTTGACTGGATTGTCGAATATAACCGAGAGCATGGGCACGCACCCACCATTCGCCAGATGGTTGACGCCATGGGGCTCAAGTCCAATTCGCCAATTCAAAATCGTCTGCAAAAGCTGAAGGAAAAGGGCTACATTGCCTGGGAAAAAGGCAGAATGAGGACTGTGCAAATCCTCCGCAGCTTTGACCAAGGGGAAGGCGTCTATGTACTTGGTACGATCGCCGCCGGTGGGGTTGTCGAATCCTTTACAGATCACGAACCCGAGTTTCTAGATGTACCCGCAAAGTTGAGAAAGCCCGGAAACTACGCCCTCCGGGTTATCGGTGACAGCATGATAGACGCCCATATCTGTCCCAATGATATTGTCATTCTGCGTCCCGAAACCGATCCTCAGAAACTGAAGCCAGGCAGTATCGTAGCCGCCAGAGTAGAAGGAGAAGGGGTTACCCTGAAGCATTTCTACCAGAAAGGAAGCCACGTCCGTCTGATGCCTGCAAACCCAAATTACCAACCAATTGAAGTTGAAGATGCATCGCGAGTTCAAATCCAGGGAGTTCTGGTTGGAGTTTTCAGGGATTATTAGAGAGAAGAAAGAGGAAAGGAGGGGAACGGCGTGTTGCTGAATAGCAGGATGAATTGGAACGAAGTTTCAATTCATCCAACTCTAAATTCATCCCTGGAATCAGCAACGCCAGGGAGCGGCAACAGGAGTAGGAGAGTGAGTGGAGGGAGGGTGTTCTAGAAACGGGCCTCTGACTCCTTGAAACCCTGATTCCCTCGACCTCCTTTCCAGGATTGCCAAAAAAATTAACAAACTCAGTGAAGGTTGCCTTACCCCCTGGCCCCCTCCCGGTCATCGAGTGTAAAACTCAACCACATGCTGCTTAATTTTGACGTCGTAACGATCAAAGAAATCATGTCCTAGGAGACCGATATCAGTTTTCTCGGCGATCGCCACTTCCACGTTCCGTACTTCGGCTCCACTGACGGAAATGGACTGTACCCGCGCCATTGGCAGTGTAATCACTCGACCGTCCGCCATCTCAAACTCGCCCAACCCTGTAACTGGCAATTTCAAAGCCCGCGCCATACTGCGAGTAATCAGAGTGCCATCTGCTCCAGTATCCACAATCATTTCAAAGGTCTGTTGATTGTTAAAGGTGACATCAATGACTGGGGTTTTGCCCATGCGGTACTTTATTTTTGCCTGAAATACACTGCTGGCCCCATTAGGAGCGCCCGCAGAGTTTGGATTACTTCTGGTAGAGGGTTTGCTAACACCACAGAGCTTGTCAAGTCTGACTACCTGTCCAGAAGACGTAACCATGTAGCAACTGTCGCCCTGGGCGGTTGCGTTTGAACCTGGCAGAACTGTAACCCCTAATGCTGTTTTCATCAAAGCCAGACCTGCCAATGACAATAGCCGAATAGAACTTTGCTTCACCTTGACTCGTCCTGAATTGTGCACCCGTCCAACTGTTAGAAAATCTTTACCCTTCATTGTCGGAAATTTTCCTCTTATTTAACAGAACTCTGAGGGCAATCTCTCTAAATCCTTTTCTGGCACGGCAATGAATAGACCGTCAAAGTTGAAATTACGGATTTTATCCCTTTTTCCCTTTTGTCTTTTGGCCAGGCTCTTAACGCTCACGAATAGCGCCATTGTAGTTAACATACGTTTTCCAACCATTAATGGCAACCGTGACCACACTCTCGATTGTGGGAGCCGCACCTGGAGCCCCTCCATAGAATGTGAACGTCACGGTCCCATCCGAATTCTCAACAAAGCGAGTTTTCTCAACTGGTCCATGCATCAATGCTTCAGCCCGGTAATACCTGAGTCCGCCATTTCTCTCTTCCGCAGCCTGCCGGGCATAGTTCTTGGCCCGATTTAGGTTGGGAATGGTGATGCGATAAACAACCGTTGTAGGTTGAGTTCTCCGCTCAGTAGTTCGGTTGTTTTGGGCAAAAACAGAAAAGGGAGTAAGGGTGATAGCCGTCAGGGTGAGACTGATGAGGAATAGCTGATTCATGGTGTTTTAATATTCAAAGGCGACTTGCAACATTTCAAACGGCAGCAATTTCGCGAGGGCCATCAGATTGCTTTCGCCGTTCTTTAAGACCCATCCAGTTGGGGAAGGCAGGAGTTAAGCAGGTGGATAAAACCTTTGGGACACACCCGAATACAAACACCAATTATCATTGGTCAACCTGCGATCCCAGTTTACCCAGTCAGACGTCCGTTCAAACACTCACGTTCCGTCCCTCTATCACTCCATCACCTGATCTTTCAGCAAGCTGGGAGACTTTCTGTTGAGATTCATTCGACTTCTCTGGCGAATTTCCAATAACGCGGTATATTCAAGCCGTGGAACTGTAAGGAGCCATCTATGAAGTCGTCCCATCCAAGCAAAATCCTGGTCGTATTGAACGGCAAGGGGGGGGTGGGCAAGACGACGACTGCCGTTAACCTGGCAGCTACCCTTGCCGAAAACAATCGCGTCTTGCTGGTCGATGCAGATCCTCAAGGTTCTGCAACTTGGTGGGTCGAACGGGGGAAGAAAGCGATGGGGTTTGACCTGACTAAGGAAACCGATCCCACTCTTCTGGGGAAGCTACGAGATTTGGATGGCTATGAAGTGGTGGTAGTAGACACTCCTCCGGCCCTCGACTCTGAGGCTCTGGCAGCCGTTGTTCCTGCTGCGGATTATGTCGTTTTGCCCACACCACCTGCCCCCATGGATCTGGCTGCTCTGATTGAAACTGTGCGAGAAGCGGTGATGCCCCAACAGATTGCCCATCGAGTTCTGCTGACGCGGGTTGACCCACGTAGTTTGAACGAGGCATTGGAAGCTCAAAATACTCTTCTGGAATTGGGCATCCCTGCCTGTAATGCTTTTATTCGAGCCTATAAAGCCCATGAAAGAGCCGCACTGGATGGGGTTGCTATTAATCAGTGGCGCGGCAAAAACTCGCGGGAAGCAGAGGCAGACTACCGGCGAGTTGCGGAGGAGATTCAGAGGGATTGGAAGAGGTAAAGGAGTTGGGAGTAGAGGAAATTGCTGAATAGTAGGATGAACTGAGAGCGAAGTTTCAATTCATCCTACTTAAATTCACCCCTGCAATCGGCAACACCAGATAGAGTGAAAGAGGGCTGTGAGTAGCCAATGATTAAGGAATGGGAGGCAGGTATGGCGAGAAAACGATTATCAGACTTGTTGCGCGAGGAGGCACAAAAGTCTACGGATAGTGAGGCTGAGGGAGCCTCGGCCATAGATAATGGGAAGCGGAAGAGTACAGCGGTTGCTCGCTCTCGTAAATCTGCTAAGCAACCGCCCACCCAGGTGGAACCTGTGGAATTCACTGCAACAAGTGGTTCTGGTAAGGAGGAAGAGCTTGATGAACTGAAAGTTGCCCTGGAGCGATCGCAGGCGCGAGAAACCACCCTTAAACAGGAGCTTGCTGCCTTGCAGACAGCGCTGGATACCCAGGAAGCGTTAGTGAAAACGTTGAAATCTGATCTGGCAAAGGTGGATTCGCTTAAAACCGAATTGGAACAGGCCAAGAAAGCAGCACTCCAACTGGCGGAAGAAAACACTAAGTTGCGGGAGGAACTGCACTCTGCCCACGAACCCCAACCACCAGCCGATACTCCTGCTCCCCCAGCAGAAGCCAGCACGACTCTGGTACAAAGGGAAGTTCTCGTCAAGCGCCAGGCCGATTCGCTGAATCATCCCATTTTTCCTGCGGGGGATTCACCGGGGCGGCTATCAGACCAGGATTTGGGTTGGGTCGATTAAACAGGCAATCTTGAACGATTAACATCTGTAGCTGCAATGAGTAATCATATCCAGACCCTTGCGGTAGATATTGGTGGCAGTGGTATTAAGGCCATGGTATTGGACGAAGGCGGCAACCCATTAACGGAGCGCGATCGCCTCAACACGCCTAATCCCGCTAAACCTGAGCCAATTATCGATACTATTCTGCAACTGTCCACAGGTAAGGAGTTTGACCGGGTCTCTGTCGGTTTTCCGGGGGTTGTCAAAGAAGGGGTCATTTACACCGCAGCCAATCTTGACCCCGATTGGCTGCACTTTGACCTGGCAGGCACTCTGGCTGAACGTCTGGAAAAACCAGTACGGGTGATTAATGATGCAGATATGCAGGGACTGGGAGCCATTGCGGGTCAGGGGGTTGAATTGATGATTACCCTGGGCACCGGGCTTGGCTCAGCCCTCTTTGTAAATGGCAAATTGGTACCCAATCTGGAAATGGGACATCAGGAATTTCGTAAAGGCGAAACCTACGAACAGCAGTTGGGGCGAGCAGCCCTGGATGCCGCTGGTAAGAAGAAATGGAATGAACGGCTACTGAGGGCGATCGCAGCTTGGGAACGGCTGTTCAATTACGACACTCTCTACATTGGTGGTGGCAACACGAAATTCGTTACAGTGGAGTTGCTGCCCAACGTCAAAGTTGTACCCAATATTTCCGGTTTACTGGGGGGAATTGCTCTGTGGCGCGAGTAAAGGAAAAGCAGCCACGCTGTAACTCTCTTATAGCGAATAACGCCCTCGTCTGTGGGACAGCTTTCTATAGGAGTGATGTTGCGAGTGTTAATGCTCTACTTCAACAATCGATAGATGGTGCTGGGCCCTCCGTAAGAACCATCGAAGTCGGTATCAGACTCCCAGCGGAAACTAGCTCTAGAAGAGGAATTCGACAGCACCGTTTTGCAACTATTATCCAGTCCTACCCCAATCTGAGCCTCGCCGCAGGCAACTACCAGATCGCCTGCCCTTGCCTCTTTTCTGGAAACTTCTACCCCTCGCCCGTTCCGCAGGGTTTCTACCAGGGAAGGGACACAGATTTCTACATGAAAAATTTCAGCTAAATTTTTCACAGCAATTCCCGCACATCGGTCACTCGCCCTGTCACCGCCGCGGCTACCACCATTGCCGGACTCATCAACAGCGTGCGCCCAGAGGCAGAACCCTGGCGACCTTTGAAGTTGCGGTTGGAAGAGGAGGCACTGATCTGACGTCCCTGAAGCTTATCGGGGTTCATGGCAAGACACATAGAGCAGCCTGGTTCGCGCCACTCAAATCCGGCAGCTTGAAAGACTTCATGCAGCCCTTCGGCTTCCGCTTCTTTTTTCACCCGCTCAGAACCTGGAACCACAAAAGCTTTTACCCCCTCTGCAACGTGTCGTCCTCTGGCAAATTTAGCGGCTTCTCGCAGGTCAGAGATTCTGCCATTGGTGCAACTGCCGATGAAGCAGACATCCACTTTAGTTCCTTGCAGCGGGGTACCGGGCTTGACATCCATGTATTCATAGGCTTCGGCTGCGATCGCCCGTTCCTCTTCTGGCAACTCCTCTGGGACAGGTACTTTTTCATCTACCCCAATCCCCTGCCCCGGTGTGATGCCCCAGGTAACGGTGGGTGCAATTTCTGCGGCATCAAAGACCACCACATCGTCATACTCGGCATCGGGGTCGCTGGCGATACTATTCCACCAGTCCACAGCTTTGTCCCAATCGGCTCCCTGGGGGGCAAACTCTCTCCCCTTGAGGTATTCGAAAGTGACTGAATCTGGATTGACATAACCACAGCGGGCACCACCTTCAATGGACATATTGCAGATGGTCATCCGCTCTTCCATATTCATCTGCCCGATCGCCGTTCCAGCATATTCGTAGGCATAGCCCACTCCGCCTTTCACGCCCAGTTTGCGGATAATGTGCAAAATGACATCTTTGGCATAAACGCCCGGTCGCAGGGCGCCGTTTATCTCAATCCGGCGGACTTTCAGCTTAGAGAGGGCCAGGGTCTGAGAAGCCAGAACATCTCGCACCTGGCTGGTACCAATACCAAAAGCGATCGATCCAAAGGCTCCGTGGGTTGAGGTGTGGCTATCGCCGCAGGCGATCGTCATGCCGGGTTGAGTCAAACCCAGTTCGGGCGCAATCACATGAACAATTCCCTGATTGCCGGAACCGATGTTGTAGAAGGTGATACCGTGTTCTTTGCAGCTTTGTTCTAATGCTTGCATCATTTCTTCTGCCAGGTCATCCACAAAAGGACGGGCCTGGTTGGTGGTTGGCACAATATGGTCAACGGTGGCGATGGTGCGCTCTGGAAACAGGACTTTCAGGTTGCGATCGCGCAGCATTGCAAATGCCTGGGGACTGGTGACTTCGTGAATCAGATGCAGACCAATGAAAAGCTGGGTTTGTCCAGAGGGTAAAATTCCTACGGTGTGTGCATCCCAAACTTTGTCAAACAACGTCCCCTTGCTCATAAGTTTTTAACTGTAGCTGTAGATAGATCCGGTCTTCAATTTTATCAACTCTTTGCGGGTCTCAAGTTAGCCCGCCATGACTTGCGCCCAATTCCCAACACAGGAGAATTTTCTGTCTGCAAAGAGCCAGTAGTCTGCCAGGCAGATTTTGAAGGTTGCAAACCCTTCAAAATCCCACAAATTGGTCTTTCTGGATTTAGATAACCCGGCAAAGTTCCTTTAGTGAAACACCAGGGGAATCAGGACAACTCATTTCATCGCTACACTGGGAAGAGGATGTGGTTAACCGCAGAACTCCTCCACCCCTATGCCCAAGTTTCAAATTCAAGCCCCCTTTGAACCGACTGGCGACCAACCCCAGGCGATCGCAAAACTCGTCAAATCAATCAACGCTGGACACCGCTATCAGACGTTACTGGGAGCAACAGGAACGGGAAAAACTCACACCATTGCCCGCGTGATTGAGCAGGTGGGCAGACCAACGCTGGTTCTGGCCCATAACAAAACCCTGGCGGCCCAACTGTGCAACGAGTTGCGCGAGTTTTTTCCCAACAACGCCGTTGAATACTTCATCAGTTATTACGACTACTACCAGCCAGAAGCCTACATTCCCGTTACAGACACCTACATTGAAAAGACCGCATCGATTAATGATGAAATCGACATGTTGCGGCACTCAGCGACGCGATCGCTGTTTGAACGACGGGATGTGATTGTGGTCGCTTCCATTAGTTGCATCTATGGTTTGGGAATTCCCTCGGAATATCTGAAAGCATCGATTCCCCTGCGGGTGGGGGAGGAAATCAACCCGCGCCAGATCATTCGCGATCTGGTATCGGTTCAGTACACGCGCAACGACCTGGACCTGGGACGGGGCCGTTTCCGGGTGAAGGGGGACGTGCTGGAAATTGGTCCCGCCTACGAAGACCGCATTATTCGCGTCGAGTTTTTTGGGGATGAAATCGATGCCATTCGTTATGTCGATCCGGTTACGGGCGGTACTTTGCAAAGCATTGAAGCAGTGAATATCTACCCCGCCCGCCACTTTGTCACCCCAGAGGAACGCTTGCAGGCAGCGTGTCAGGCAATCGAGGAAGAACTGCGAGAGCGGCTAGAAGAATTGGAAAAAGCAGGAAAACTACTGGAAGCCCAACGGCTGGAACAGCGCACGCGCTATGATCTGGAAGTGTTGCGGGAAGTCGGCTTCTGCAATGGCGTGGAAAACTACTCCCGTCATCTGGCCGGCCGTGCAGCCGGAGAACCCCCTGAATGTTTGCTGGATTATTTTCCCAAAGATTGGTTGCTGGTGATTGATGAGTCTCACGTAACGCTGCCTCAGTTGCAGGGCATGTACAACGGCGATCGCTCCCGCAAACTCACCCTGATCGAGCACGGATTCCGTCTGCCCAGCGCGGCAGATAACCGCCCGCTCAAAGCAGAAGAGTTCTGGAAGAAGGTGAACCAGTGCATCTTCGTCTCGGCCACTCCCGGAACCTGGGAATTGGAAGTTTCTGGTGGTGAATTTGACATCCGCGGCGATGAAAAGAAACCCCTGAAGGTTTACAAATCGGGAACGGGACGGGTCGTGGAGCAGGTCATCCGTCCAACCGGGGTGCTGGATCCCGAAATCTTTGTCCGCCCCACCCAGGGACAGGTGGACGACCTCTACGGCGAAATTCAAGAACGGGTGCAGCGGCAGGAACGGGTGCTGGTCACCACCCTCACCAAGCGGATGGCAGAAGATTTGACCGAGTATTTCCAGGAGCGGGGAATCCGGGTGCGCTACCTGCACTCCGAAATCAACTCGATCGAGCGAATTGAGATTCTGCAAGATCTGCGGGATGGGAATTTTGATGTGTTGATTGGGGTCAACCTGCTGCGGGAAGGATTGGACTTACCGGAGGTTTCCCTAGTGGCGATTCTGGATGCTGACAAGGAAGGGTATTTGAGGGCGGAGCGATCGCTGATTCAAACCATTGGCCGCGCCGCTCGCCATGTGCAGGGGCAGGCCATCCTCTACGCTGATAACCTGACCGACAGCATGGACCGCGCCATCAGCGAAACCAACCGCCGCCGCGCCATTCAACAGGCATACAATGAACAGCACGGCATCACTCCCCAGCCGATTGTGAAGAAGTCCAGCAACTCGATCCTGTCGTTTTTAGAGGTCTCCCGCCGCCTCAATGCCCAGGAATTGGAGTTTGCCTATGATCAATCGACAGACATGCCGTTGGAAGACATTCCCGAACTCATTACCCAGCTAGAAGCCCAGATGAAAGAAGCTGCCAAAAAACTGGAGTTTGAAAAAGCGGCGGAGTTCCGGGATAAGATCAAGCACCTGCGGGACAAGCTCCTGGGACATCGGAATTAGGGGGGAACACCCGGAAACACTTCTATTGCTGTTGAGGATGTATTCTGTGGTTCAACTCCAGGAGGAAGCTTAGGGAAATTAGATGCCTTCAAAAATCCAGTTCAGCAAATAACTCTGCTACGGGCAGTGTAAAACCAGGTACGACATTTTCCCCATCCAGGACATCTGTTATGGTCAATAACCTGTCTGGGTGGGGTTGATGATAGACCAGCACTGACTGTTCATCGGGATTGATTACCCAGGCCAGACGGCAACCATTATCAAGGTACTCCGACAACTTCTGGTGGATTTCTTCAAAGGTGTTGTTTGGTGAAATAATTTCAACCGCTAGATCGGGTGCGCCCTGGAAGAAACCTTTGGGCAGGCGTTTCAATCCCTGAAGTCGGTCTCTAGCTACAAATGAAACATCCAGCGATCGCTTGTTTCCCGACTTCATACCAAAAGCTGTACTGGAATCACAGGTCACTCCCAGCCTTTTAGGACGAGCATAGAATTCTAAAGCACCTCCCAGAAAAGTGCCAATATTGCCATGCTCCATCCCAGAGTTACCCATGTTTACGATTTCTCCATCCACCAATTCATAACGCCCACCATCATCGGGTAGCGCCATGAACTCTTCGTCGGTCCAGACTTTCTTTTCGGAGGCAATCGTCATGGAAGTAACCGTCTTCAACTCGCTTTGCCTATCACCAGCCCAGTGGACCTAAAAAGGTAGTGATGAGCGGCGCTAGCTGCCATCATTAACCACCCGAAAATCCATTACGATTTGGGCACCGTCCACCAGCCTTATGGGTTTATGTTAGCCTATACCGTTCAGAGGAGGGGTTTCCAAAGATTGTGTTCCTGAATCTGGACTTGAGCTGGTCTTGGGGCTAAAATTTCTAATTTTCTGGTGTATCGTTGACGCTTTAGGTCTATAGACGCTCTAGGTCATAGACTGCGTCGGCAGGTAGCAGGTTTTGTTCTTAATCAAGAAACCCCAGCTTCCTTTTAGAATTGCAATTTGTTCTCTGGTTTGAGAAAAATTATGACATTTTCATCGGTTGCTGATTCTGGCTCTGTATCCGCGGCTTCGTCGTTGCGTCTCCTTGCCCAAAAGACTCGCGACAGCGCCCGATCGCTCGCTACTCTACCAACTGAACAGAAGAATCAGGCATTAGAGGCGATCGCCGATGCTTTGGAAATGGCTGCCCCCGAAATCCTGGCCGCCAATGAGATGGATTGCCAAACTGCTAAGGATGCGGGAATTTCTGCTGCTCTCTACGCCCGACTGAAGCTGGATGAAAGTAAGTTGAACGGGGCGATCGCAGGCGTGCGGGATGTTGCCCAACTGCCCGATCCAGTCGGTGAAGTCCAGATCCATCGAGAACTGGATCAGGGATTGGTTCTCAAGCGGGTCACCTGTCCCTTGGGGGTACTGGGGGTCATCTTCGAAGCCCGTCCAGACGCGGTAGTGCAGATCTCCAGCCTGGCAATCAAATCGGGCAATGGTGTGATTCTGAAAGGCGGCAAGGAGGCGATTCGCTCCTGTGAAGCGCTGGTCAAAGCGATTCGTCAGGGGCTGTCCCAGGCAGGAATTGACCCCGCCGTTGTGCAACTGCTGATGACACGGGAAGAAACCCTGGAATTACTGAAGCTGGATCAGTATGTTGACCTGATTATTCCCAGAGGCTCCAATGCGTTTGTCCGGTTTGTTCAGCAAAATACCCAGATTCCGGTTCTGGGGCACGCCGATGGAGTCTGCCATCTGTATGTGGATAGGGCAGCCGATGTGCAAAAGGCTGTCATGATTGCGGTTGATGCTAAGACCCAGTATCCCGCTGCCTGTAATGCGATTGAAACGCTACTCGTTCACCGGGCGATCGCCTCTGAGTTTTTGCTGGAAGCAGTGGTCGCCCTGCAAATGAGAAAGGTAGAACTCCGAGGAGATGAGTGCACCCGCGAAATTTTGAATATCCCAGCTGCCACCGAAGAAGACTGGACAACGGAATATAGCGATCTGGTTCTGTCCATCAAAGTGGTAGATTCTCTGGAACAGGCGATTGCGCACATCAATACCTATGGCTCTCGCCATACCGAAGCGATCGCCACTGAAGACCCCCAGACCGCAGCCACCTTCATGGCCCAGGTCGATGCCGCAGGCGTGTATCACAATTGCTCTACTCGCTTTGCTGACGGCTTCCGCTATGGGTTTGGCGCAGAGGTGGGAATCAGCACCCAAAAAATGCCACCCAGAGGTCCTGTAGGCTTAGAAGGGTTGGTGACCTACAAATACCAGCTCACAGGTGACGGGCACATTGCAGCAACCTACACGGGACCCAAAGCGAAAGCCTTCACCCATCGAGATTTGTGATATCGAGATTTGTGGTATCGCTCTGGAAAGTTACAACCAGCTTGCAGGGGCACGTCCAAATAGCCAGGTGAGGGTAGCTAGGCGATCGCGCACCTCCTTCACCAGATCTTCCTCCTGGTACCGCCATTCCCAATTGCCCTCCGCAATGCTAGGGCGGTTCATGCGAGCTTCATGACCAGCTCCCATAATGTCTTGCAGAGGAATAATGGCAACATTGGCGATAGAACTCATTGCCAACCGGATCAAATCCCAGTGAATGCCATCCGGGCTGACCCCACCCAGGTAGTTCAGAACATTTCTGCGTTCGTAGTCGTTCAGGTCGTTCTCAAACCAGCCAACAGTAGTGTTGTTATCATGAGTTCCTGTATAGACCACGCAGTTACGGCGAAAATTAAACGGTAAAAAGGGGTTGGCCGGGTCAGAACCAAACGCAAAGTGGAGTACTTTCATGCCAGGGAACTCGAAGCGATCGCGCAAGGCTTCAACTTCTGGCGTAATTACACCCAGGTCTTCCGCCATAATCGGCAGTTCGCCCAACTCGTCCCTCAGCGTTTCAAAAAATGCGTATCCAGGTGCTTTTACCCATCGACCTTTAATGGCCGTCGTTTCGCCCCTGGGGACGGCCCAAAATGCCTCAAAGCCCCGAAAGTGATCAATGCGAATGTAATCGACATAGTCTCGCAGTGCCCGAAACCGCTGAATCCACCACTCAAAGTTGGTCTTCTTCAGCCGCCCCCAGTTGTAAATGGGATTGCCCCACAGTTGCCCCGTCGCACTGAAGTAGTCGGGCGGCACTCCTGCCATCATGGCTGGTTCTCCAGTTTTGACATCCAGCGAGAAGTTGGCTGGATGGGACCAGACATCAGCGCTATCGTGAGCCACATAAATCGGGATGTCGCCCACGATGTAAATGCTGCGGGAGTTGGCATACTCCTTCAGCTCGGACCACTGGCGGGCAAACTCGTATTGCAAAAATTTCTGAAAAAAGATTTCCCCTGTTAACCGCAGACGGCATTTTTCAATCTCATCATGCTTGCGGTAGGCCAGTTCTGGTGCCCAGGTATGCCAACTGGCTCCATTCTGATCTTTCTTGATGGCCATAAACAGGGCGTAGTCATCCAACCAGTAAGCCTTGCTCTGGCAGAACTGATTAAATTCATGCCGCTGTTCATCATTTGCCGTCGTTTTGAAATTCTTACAGGCTTTCTGGAGAAGCGTCATCTTATAGGGCTCAACCTGCTCGTAATCCACGCGATTGGGGGAATATTTGGGAACATCGGCGAAGTCTTCCCGATGGAGCAGACCGCGATCGCGCAACAATTCTGGGCTAATCAGTAAAGGATTACCTGCCAGCGCAGAGTAGCACATGTAAGGAGAATTCCCAAACCCCGTTGGCCCCAGAGGTAGAACCTGCCAGAGTTGTTGCCCGGTTTCGGCTAAAAAATCAATAAATCGACGGGCTCCTGGTCCCAAATCGCCAATGCCAAATGGGCTGGGAAAAGAAGTGGGATGCAGTAGCACACCACTGACTCTGCAATGGGACAGAATCGGTTTAGAAGGAAGGTTCATAGATACCGGGTCAAAGCGATAGGGTCAAAAGTACAGGGAAGGGGGATCGGCAAATGGATAAACGGAATACTTTTCCATCACGGGTAAATCCTCTGCCAGTCTCTAAGGAATCAGGCGACAGGTCAAGTTTACCTGGTTAGAAATCATGACTGACCCAAAGGCATTCCAGCAGGAGACATCATACAGCGAGTTTCAAATGCATAAACCACATAGCCCCTAGTACTCTGTCAAATTGAATTTGACGGTTAGCGAATACCCAGGGAGTTGATGGGGGTTAAATTTTAAGGGTCTGCGACCCGTCAAAATTTTCCTGGTGGAACACCAGCCCCTGACCCCTTAAAGCCAGCTTCTAGCCCCTCAAAGTGTGGCTAACTCAACTGAAAACTCCTGTAAGTGATCTGCGAGCCTCTGACTCCCTCGCCTCCCTTCTCCAAAATTGCAGTAGAAATTGGCCAGGCCCTGTTAAGCTATCCCACAAAATGGGAATCTTAACTCCATAGTCAGTGGATACAAAAAGCTGTACCTCCAGATCCCTAACTTGAGTTAGAGAAGTTGGGGATCTTTCTAATATTTCCTGAAGTCTGATTCCTCACCTGTGTTAGGTTCTGGATACTTTTGCTGACCTTGGTCATATTTGGGTGCTATTAAACATCTACTACCCGTAGTCTCTCTTATCAAAAGAATGTCAACCAGGGATTACGCAGAATTTCTACGTTCAATTTAATGATGTTTGTCTACTTACAGCCATTTTCAAATGCCTAAACGCACTTTAGTCCCTGGATCCCAGTCCCTAGTCCCTGTCCAAGTGTAGAAACGGTTCCCCTGGCTTGCCGGTGAAAGAGTAGCTTACGCTACTCTTTCATCTCAAACAAAATCCCTGAAATATTGA